>CAXQAV010000395.1:0-6294 GCA_964221795.1 Luminiphilus sp.
CGGGCCTCTTCCTCGCCGTCCCAATGGCCGATCAGGCGGACCTTCTCGCCATCCTCGCCGCTGGTGAACAGCGTCTTGCCCAAGCGCCCTTTGTTGGCGGAAATCACCCCGGATGCGGCAGCAAGGATATGGCCCGTCGAGCGGTAGTTTTCCTCAAGCCGCACTACATGCGCGCCCGGAAAATCCTTTTCAAAGCGCAGGATGTTGCCCACCTCGGCCCCGCGCCAGCCGTAGATCGACTGGTCGTCATCACCGACGCAGCAGATGTTCTTGTGCGCCTGCGCGAGTAGACGCAGCCACATATACTGGGCGACGTTGGTATCCTGATACTCGTCCACCAGAATGTAGCGGAACCAGCGCTGGTATTGCTCCAGCACGTCAGGGTGCTTTTGAAAGATCGTCACCATATGGAGCAGGATGTCACCGAAATCGACGGCATTCAGCTCCAGCAGGCGGCGCTGATAGGCGGCGTAAAGATCGATGCCCTTGTGATCAAAGGCGCTGCTCTCAGCCACCGGCACATTCTCGGGCGTCCACGCCTTGTTCTTCCAGCCGTCGATGATCCCCGAGAGCATTCGCGCGGGCCAGCGTTTGTGATCAATCCCTTCGGCCTCGATCAACTGCTTCATCAGACGGATCTGGTCGTCGGTATCGAGAATGGTGAAATTCGACTTCAGCCCTACCAATTCCGCATGCCGCCGCAGCTGCTTCACACAGACCGCGTGAAAGGTTCCGAGCCATGGCATCCCCTCGACCGCCTCGCCCAGCATCCCGCCGATGCGGTTCTTCATCTCGCGCGCGGCCTTGTTGGTGAAGGTCACCGCCAGAATTTCGTGCGGACGCGCGGTGCCGGTCATCAGGAGATGAGCAATGCGCGTGGTCAGCGCCTTGGTCTTGCCGGTGCCCGCGCCTGCGAGCATCAGGACGGGGCCCTGCAACGTCTCGACTGCCTCGCGTTGCGCGGGGTTCAGGCCATCAAGATAGGGCGCCGCCGGCCGCGCCATCGCGCGCTGACTCAGCGGCACAGCCGCCGCCTCGAAGGCATCATCTTCGGAAAAACTGCTCATTTTCCTGACATAGCCCCATTCGCAGCATGTGAAAAGACTTGTTCATCTTCCGTTCTCATCTTCTCGCGTTCCTAAATACCTTCGCCAGAGACATTCCGGCGATTGCAAATGGCGCGGATTTCGCCATAGCTTTCCGCCCATGACACTCCACGCCCGCTACCCCGCCATTTCCGATCTCAAGGCGCGCGCGCGCCGCCGCATTCCGCATTTCGTCTGGGAATACCTCGACAGTGCCACCGGTGTTGAGGCCACGCAGCGCCGCAACCGCACCGAGCTGGACAAGGTCCTGATGAACCCGTCGATCCTGCACGGTGAATTCGAGCCTGATCTTTCGGTGACACTTCTGGGCCACAAGCATCCCCTGCCCATCGGCATCGCGCCTGTCGGCATGTCGGGGCTGATCTGGCCAGGTGCCGAACAGATGCTGGCTCGGACGGCAGCAAAAGAGAACATTCCCTACACGCTGTCGACGGTTGCTGCGCAATTGCCCGAGGATGTCGGCCCCCATGCGGGCAAGCACGCGTGGTTCCAGCTTTATCCGCCGCGTGATCCTGGGATTCGTGACGATATCCTGAAACGGGCCAAGGACTCGGGCTTTACCACAATCGTGCTGACCGTCGATGTCCCCGTCGCCTCGCGCCGCGAACGCCAGACCCGTGGCGGGCTCACCCAACCACCGCGTCTGACGCCGCGCCTTGCGGTGCAAGCCGCACAGTGTCCCGCGTGGCTGATGGGCATCCGCAAGACGGGCATGCCGCGCCTGCGGCTGATGGAGAGCTATTCCGAGGTCAAGACTACCCTGCCCTCGAACCAGCACGTAGGCTACCTGCTGCGCACCTCGCCCGACTGGGACTATTTCAAATCCCTGCGCGACGTCTGGGACGGCCCCCTGATCGTTAAGGGCGTGGGCAATGCGGAAGACGCGACGCGCCTGCAGACCGAAGGCGCCGATGCGATCTGGGTCAGCAACCACGCCGGCCGCCAGTTCGACGGCGGCCCCGCCAGCATCGAGGTTCTGCCACAGATCCGCGCAGCCACCTCGCTGCCTGTGATCTTCGACAGCGGGGTCGAGGGCGGTCTGGATGTGCTTCGTGCGATCGCACTTGGCGCCGACTTTGTCATGCTGGGCCGCGCCTTCCACTACGGTCTTGCCGCTTTGGGCGAGGAAGGTGCCGCGCATGTGCTGGATATCCTGCGGCAAGATATGATCAGCAATATGGGCCAGCTTGGCACGAGAACGCTGAAACATCTGCCATCGCGCCTGCGGTCCTTTCCGCGATAGCGCTAATAATTATTTTGCGAACAATATGGACGTAACGGCATTTGCCCTTTAACAAATGCTGCAACTGCAAAAAGGGGCCGCCATGACCGACTTCAAGAAAATCCTCATTGCCAACCGCGGCGAGATTGCGATCCGCATCATGCGCGCAGCCAACGAGATGGGCAAAAAGACCGTGGCGGTCTTTGCCGAGGAAGACAAACTTGGCCTGCACCGTTTCAAGGCTGACGAGGCCTACCGCATCGGCGAGGGTATGGGACCCGTTGCGGCCTACCTCTCGATTGACGAGATCATCCGCGTGGCCAAGATGTCGGGCGCGGACGCGATCCACCCCGGTTACGGTCTGTTGTCGGAAAACCCCGACTTTGTGGATGCCTGCGCCGCCAACGGGATCACCTTTATCGGCCCCAAGGCCGAAACCATGCGTGCCCTTGGTGACAAAGCGAGCGCGCGCCGTGTTGCCATCGCAGCGGGCGTGCCTGTCATCCCCGCGACCGAGGTGCTCGGCGACGATATGGCCGCGATCAAGAAAGAAGCCGCCGAGATCGGCTACCCCCTGATGCTCAAGGCCTCCTGGGGCGGTGGCGGTCGCGGGATGCGGCCGATCATGTCCGAGAAGGAACTCGAGGAAAAAGTCCTCGAAGGCCGCCGCGAGGCCGAAGCCGCGTTCGGCAACGGCGAGGGCTATCTTGAAAAGATGATCATGCGTGCCCGCCACGTCGAGGTGCAGATCCTTGGCGACAGCCACGGCAATATCTATCACCTGTGGGAGCGTGACTGCTCGGTCCAGCGCCGCAACCAGAAGGTCGTCGAACGCGCGCCCGCCCCGTACCTGTCCGGCACCCAGCGCGAACAGCTCTGCCAGCTTGGCAAGAAAATCTGCGCCCATGTGAATTACGAATGCGCGGGTACGGTCGAATTCCTGATGGATATGGATTCGGGCGAATTCTATTTCATCGAGGTGAACCCGCGCGTGCAGGTGGAGCACACCGTCACCGAAGAAGTCACCGGCATCGACATCGTCCGTGCCCAGATCCTGATTGCCGACGGCAAGTCGCTGGTCGATGCGACAGGCTGTGCGTCGCTGTATGACGTGAAACTCGATGGTCACGCGCTGCAGTGCCGTGTGACCACCGAAGACCCGCAGAACAACTTTATCCCCGACTATGGCCGCATCCAGATGTATCGCTCGGCCACAGGTCCGGGCATCCGACTGGATGGAGGCACGGCCTATTCCGGTGCGGTTATCACCCGCTACTACGACTCGCTGCTGACCAAGGTGACCGCCCGTGCGCCCACGCCGGAAATGGCGATTGCCCGTATGGACCGCGCCCTGCGCGAGTTCCGTATCCGTGGCGTATCGACCAACATCGCCTTTGTCGAGAACCTGCTGAAGCACCCGACGTTCCTGAACAACGAGTACCACACCAAGTTTATTGACGAGACACCGGACCTCTTCAAGTTCTCCAAACGCCGCGACCGTGCGACAAAAATCCTGACCTATATCGCGGATATCACCGTCAACGGACACCCTGAGACTGCAGGCCGTCCGCGCCCTGCGGCGGACGTGAAACCACCCAAGCCACCGGTCAAGCCAACCACCGATGTGACACCTGGCACACGGAACATCCTTGACGATTTCGGGCCGGAGGCTGTGGCCGACTGGATGAAGGGGCAAAAGCAGCTTCTGATCACCGACACCACGATGCGGGACGGTCACCAGTCGCTCTTGGCCACACGCATGCGCTCGATCGACATGATCGGGGCGGCACCCGCCTATGCCACCAAGATGCACGGGCTTTTCTCTGTCGAGTGCTGGGGTGGTGCGACTTTTGACGTCGCCTACCGCTTCCTTCAGGAATGCCCATGGCAGCGCCTGCGCGATATCCGCGCCGCTATGCCCAATATCATGACACAGCTGCTGCTGCGCGCATCGAACGGGGTTGGCTACACCAATTATCCCGACAATGTGGTTCAGGCCTTTGTGGCACAGGCGGCCAAGTCGGGCGTCGATGTCTTCCGCGTGTTCGATAGCCTCAACTGGGTCGAGAACATGCGCGTCGCGATGGATGCGGTCATCGCCGCCAACAAGGTATGCGAAGGCACGATCTGCTATACGGGCGACCTGCTGGACCCGAAACGGTCCAAGTATGATCTCAAATACTATGTCGGGATGGCCAAAGAACTGGAGGCCGCAGGCGCTCACGTCCTTGGCCTCAAGGATATGGCGGGCCTCCTGAAACCTACAGCCGCCACCGCACTTGTCACGGCACTAAAAGAAGAGGTCGGGCTGCCGATCCACTTCCACACCCATGACACCTCCGGTGCGGCCATTGCGACTGTTCTGGCGGCCTCGGCGGCTGGCGTGGACTGCGTGGACGGGGCGATGGATGCGCTCTCGGGCAATACCTCGCAGCCGACCCTTGGGTCGATTGTCGAGGCCCTGCGCGGCACCGAGCGGGACACAGGGCTTGATATCGCGGCGATCCGCGAGATCAGCAACTACTTCGAGCAGGTCCGCGCCCATTATGCGGCGTTTGAATCGGGTCTGCAGGCCCCCGCCTCCGAGGTTTATCTCCACGAAATGCCCGGTGGCCAGTTCACCAACCTCAAGGCGCAGGCCCGTTCCTTGGGGCTGGAGGAGCGCTGGCACGAGGTCGCGCAGACCTATGCCGATGTGAACCAGATGTTCGGCGATATCGTGAAGGTGACGCCTTCGTCCAAGGTTGTCGGCGATATGGCACTGATGATGGTCAGCCAAGGCCTGACCCGCGCGCAGGTCGAAGACCCGAATGTCGAGGTCGTCTTCCCCGACAGCGTGGTCGAGATGTTGCACGGCGATCTGGGCCAACCGCCGGGTGGCTGGCCGAAGGCGATCCAGAAGAAGGTTCTGAAGGGTGACAAACCAATCACGGACCGTCCGGGCAAGCACCTGAAACCCGTCGATCTGGAGGCTGTACGTGCCGACCTGCAATCGCAGCTCGAGGGCAAAGCCGTCGATGACGAGGACCTGAACGGCTATCTTATGTATCCCAAGGTTTTCCTTGATTACATGGGCCGCCACCGGACCTATGGTCCTGTGCGCACCCTGCCGACGCGGACCTTCTTCTACGGGATGGAGCCGGGCGAGGAAATCTCGGCCGAGATCGACCCCGGCAAGACGCTTGAGATCCGGCTGCAGGCTGTCGCGGACATGAACGAGGACGGCGAGGTCAAAGTCTTCTTCGAACTCAACGGCCAGCCGCGCACGATCCGCGTGATGAACCGTCTGGCCGCCGCCGACAGGATCAGCCGCCCCAAGGCAGAAGCAGGCAACCCCAACCACATTGGTGCGCCGATGCCGGGTGTTGTGGCAACTGTCGCGGCACAGGCGGGCAAGGCCGTCAAAGCGGGCGATCTGCTCCTGACCATCGAGGCGATGAAGATGGAGACCGGTATCCATGCCGAGCGTGACGCGGTCATCAAAGCCGTGCATGTGCAGGCGGGCGGACAGATCGACGCCAAAGACCTGCTGGTCGAGTTCGAATGATCCTACGGGCGATCGGACTTGCCGCAGCACTTCTCTGCGCTGCCTCGTTCGGGGCGGCGCAGGAAAGCGACAACGGCACCATCGCCTTTGACAGCGACGACCGTGTGATGAACGCGGCAATTGCAGCTGCACAGGAGAGCCTGCCGCTTTTCCTCTGTGAAGCCTGTCGATGCCCAAGGCATGGACCACCTGACGGCTATCTGAAGGTCCGGGTGCCGGTCAAACATCCACAGATGACCGACTAGATCATCTGGGTCGGGCCCTTTGCGGCGTGGGACGCCAATAATTTCGCAGGGATACTGGTGAATGAGCCGGTAGCCATGCCCGGGTATAAACTCGGCGACCAGTTAGATTTCACCTATCCGATGATCGTGGACTGGTCGTGGAGATCGGACGAGCGTCGTGTAGGGAAAGAGTGT
>CAXQAV010000396.1:0-2748 GCA_964221795.1 Luminiphilus sp.
CCGCACCTCGGGCTTGCGATGCGCGCCGCATCGACCCAGCAGATGGCAAAGGACCTGTTGCAGGTCTATCTGGGTCGGGACGCAGGGCGTCGCGTGATGTCGGGAGAGATCACACGCGGTTCGTCACGGCAAATCGACGCTGTGATCTGCTATTTCGATCTCAAGGGCTTTACGCAGTTGGCGGAGCAGATTCCCGGAACCGAGCTGATCGAGATGTTGAACGACTATTTCGGCGTCGCAGTTGCGACGATCCAGAAATTTGGCGGAAACATACTGAAGTTCATGGGCGACGGCATCCTTACGATGTTTGACCTGGGCAGCGTCACCGAAGATGCGCACGCGGCCCTCTCCGCGGCCTGTGAATTGCAACGTCAGATCCGGCAGCGCAACCGAGAACGATCTGCCGACGGTTTGCCGATAGCTGATTTTACGCTCGCCCTTCATGCGGGCGAGATCCTCTACGGCAATATCGGGTCGGAAAACCGGCTTGATTTCACCGTGATCGGCCCGACGGTGAACCAGACCGCACGAATTTCAGGACTGCATGCCTCTGTTGGGCGGAGCATCATCGTGTCGGAATACGTCCAGAAGGTCGCACATCCTTGTCCGCAAGATCTTGTGTCTCTGGGGCGCTCCATGTTGCGCGGTGTCGCTGAGCCGATTGAACTGTTCACAATCTACGACAGTGAGGTCGACGGATAACTCGGGCTGAAAACTAGGGTTAATTTTGCCTTAATTTGCCCAATATTGCCCACTAGATCTGGCTCAAGACCCGATTCCACCTTGCTCGCATTTCCGGGCTATGGGCGAGCCAATATCGGGTCATGAGCAGATTTGGAGCAGATCGATGACCCTTTTCTCCCGCTTTGGGACGTTTACTGCCGGTATTGTGGCCTGGGCCGTAACCGCGCCAGTGGTTTTTGCAGCCGGTGAATGGCCGCAGGACAATGGCCGCCCTGGAAACGGGAATGGCAATGGTTGGGGAAACGGCTGGGGCAATGGTGGCGGGAACGGCAACGGAAACGGCAACGGCGGAAGCCAGACTGTGCCCGAGATTGATGTGAGCGCTGGCATGTTGGCGCTTGCGGCGGTTGCTGCTGCGCTGTTGCTTGCATGGGAACTGCGTCGACGTCGGATGGCCTGAATCACCCGATCGTAAACGAGCAAGCGAGGAAGCTGGATCTAGATCAGGGCCCAGTTTTCGGTGGCGAGGGCCATATAGGCGATAGCAGCGTTTGCAACCATATGGGCGACGATCGCCGCAGGCAGCCCCCCACCGCGCAGATAAAGCGCACCAAAGATCGCTCCGGACGCCATGCCAAGGGCGAACCGATCATGCATCAAACCAAAGAGCGCGGATGTCACGATCAACCCGATCAAAGCCCGGGCCAACGATTGGCTTTCGCCTGCAATGCGGCGCAACAGGTATCCGCGAAAAAACAGCTCTTCGATGACGGGCACCAAAACAATGGTCCCAAGCAGGCGGCATCCGATCCAGAACAGGCCACGAGGATCGTCGCTCACGCCGCGGGTCACATCCAGGGCGGACAGCAGGATCCAGACCGCGGCAATCCCCGCCCCGGCGGCAATATCCAAGGGTTGCGGGCGATAGCGAAGGCGCGACAGCGCTGGCCAGAAAACCCGCAATGCGGCTGCCATCATGCCGACCCGCAACGGGTAGCCGTCGGCGGGATCTGCCCATAGGGCCGCCACAAAGACGCCGCTTAGCATCATCACGATGAACGGCACGATTGAGGCCAAGAGCAGATCTGCCCGCACGGGCGGCAAAACGGCTGAGGCGGCCGCGACAGCTTCGGGATTGCTTTGCAGCAGGCGGGAACGGTGGGCGATCGCGAGAACCAAGAGCGCCAGGATGGTGAACATCAGCCATCCGGCATAGCTGTGGAAACCGTTGACGGCGTGTTCGGGCGCAACCCAGGCCCCGATCAGGATCAGGATGGCGATACGTGCAATGTTGAAGGTCCAGCTCAGCAGGAGCGCTGCGGGAAAGAGGATCAGCCAATAGCGGCTCTGGCGGACATCACGCCCCATGAGCAGCGCATACAGCGCCATGAGGGTCGTCACCAACGCGAAGCCTTCGACACCTGAGCAAGGCTCGCCGATTTCTACGAGGAACCCATCAACCCGGATCAGATGTTCGCTCGCGTCGGTCCACACGGATGCACCTGTTGCTTCGAGCACAATGGAAACCAGCAAAAAGGTCACGCTGGTCAGGGCCTCGATATTCCAGATCGGCTCCATCATGCGGGTGATATCCGGCATGATGAGCGCGACGAGAAGCGCCAGGGTGAGCGTGCGGCCGCTTGCGCGAAGCCAGGAAAGCCAGCGGGCGAAAGGCATCAAAGCCAAAAGACCGCCAGCGCCAGCAATGGCGCCGCCAAGACAGATCAGGATCAGAGTGGGAGAGATCCAGGCATTGATCCCGCTGGGCCCAAACAGGGCGAGTGGGGCAAAGGCAATCAGCACGCCAACTGCATTCAACGCCAGCGCCGAGGTGCGTTTTGGTGCCTCGCCGATCGCGAGGACGAGCCGGTGATAGGCGCTCCGCACCAGGACAAGATAAAGACCAAGAACAGTCAGTGCTGCAATCAGACGCCCGGCAATCGAGCGTACGCTGGTACAGGCAAGATCTGCCCCCGTAAACTTGCAGTGCACATTTGCAATGAGCTGGTAGGCGACCATCACGGCCATCAACTCTGCCACTGCAATGGCGAGTACAAAGAACAG
>CAXQAV010000397.1:0-3022 GCA_964221795.1 Luminiphilus sp.
AAAATGCCCGCGATCAGCCCGAGCCCGCCCATCAGAACCGATCCCAGAAACACAAAGGTGACGACCCAACCCAGCGACTGCACGCCGACGCCCAGAAAGAGCGCCGCGCCAATCGCGATGACAATGGCCACCAGAGCACCGCGTGCCACGGCTCCGCCGACATAGCCAACCACCAGCTCGCCCGCCGACAGGGGTGGCATCAGCGTATCCACGATATTGCCCTGCACTTTGGCCGACGCGAGGCTGGACGAGGTATTGGCAAAGGCGTTCTGGATCACGGTCATCGTCAGGATGCCCGGTGTCAGGAAGGTCATGAAGTCCACACCCATCACATCGCCCCTCTGGGACCCGATGGCGATGGTGAAGATCATCAGGAACAGGCCCGCGTTGATGAGCGGAGCCATAACTGTCTGCGACCAGACATTCATGAACCGGCTGATCTCGCGCCGCACAAGCGTCCATGTGCCCAACCAGTTCACGCGGCCAAAGCGGCGCACACCCATTTGCATCTGTTCTGCCATCACGTGGTTTCCTCTTTTGCGATGCCTGACATAACCGAATTCAGCGCAAGGACCAGTCCAAAGGGGCCGCCTTTTCCCGATGCTTGGGGCGCGCGAGGCCATGAACCTCTTGCAATCGTGACCACACGGCAACCGCGAAATCTGTTGAGAGAATAATCGTTTTAGCATAGGTTCCGTAGAAAATCGTCCTCCTGCTGGGGCCTTCGATGCGCAGAAACCTGATCCGCGACTTCTCCTTGATCCTGTCAATGGCATGTCTTGCCGCGCCCGCCATGGCGCAAAGCAGCTTTGGCGTCAGCTACGGCAGCGAGGAGTGCAACAACGAACCGGCCTACCTGACCGCGAACGACATCACCTGCGCGACAGTCTTTGCCTCAACGAATGTCTGGGACTTTCTCGACAATCTGCCGCGGCGGATCACGCTTGAGGAGTTGAACGAACTCAACCTTGTTCTGGGCGAGCTCACGTACGACTCCGTGATCAATGGTATCACCTTCGTCCGCGTCCGCTGATTAATTCCTTCGCCCCCTGTCGTGAAAAGCGGTCTCGCCGCCTTCACATCACCGCGCGCAGTGACTAATATGCCTCTGATGCAGAGATGACGGCCTGCCGCAGGCGCGGCTGTGGCCATGAAACGCAAAGGAATTCTCATGTCCTGGACTGACGAGCGCGTCGAGACGCTCAAAAAGATGTGGGGCGAGGGCCAGTCGGCCAGCCAGATCGCCAAGGAACTCGGCGGTGTGACCCGCAATGCAGTCATCGGCAAGGTTCATCGTCTGGGCCTGTCGAACCGCGCAGGTTCTGGTGCTGCGGCGACGAAAGCCGCCCCCAAGGACAAGCCTGCGGCTGCGACCAAAGCCCCTGCCAAGCCCAAACCGGCCCCCAAGGCCGCAGCACCCGCACCCGGGAAGAAAGAAGAGCCCGAACTCGACGAGAACGGTATTCCTATCTCGGCCGCGCGTCGTGCGATCATTCCGGCAGGTCAACCCCTGCCGCCGCAGCCTTCGGCCAATGAAATCAGCCCAGAGGCGCTCGCCAAGGTCAACGAGGTCGAAAAGACCGCCAAGAAGCTCACCTTGATGGAGCTGACCGAAAAGACCTGCAAATGGCCCGTGGGTGATCCTGCGACCGAGGATTTCTGGTTCTGCGGTCTGGCCGTGCAGCAGGGCAAACCCTACTGCGAAGCGCATGTAGGCGTGGCATTTCAGCCGATGTCCTCACGCCGCGACCGCCGCCGCTAGGTCCAAGACCAAACTCAGAAGATGCATGGGCCGCCTGATGGGGCGGCCCTTTGTGTTTCCCGCGACGTCCTAGCGGATGACAAACACCGAGATCGGTGCATGTGCTGCCACATAACCGGCATTCGAGATCAGGAAGTGATCCTTTATTCCGGGGATATGGCTCGCCATGATGATGAGATCACAGCCCTCATCTTCTGCCGCCTTCACCACGTCAGACCCCACGTTGATCCGCAGATCGCTGCGCAACGTGACGCACTCGTCGACAGAGATGCCATAGGCCCGCGCCTGCGCCTCTGCGAATTTGCGCAGACGGTCGGCGACACTGTGCCCGACCGGTAGCGGGGATGTCGTGGGTATCGCATCGACAACATCGACATAGACAAGCGTCGCGCCGTGCTGCTTCGCCGTCTTGCCGGCCAGCTCAAGGGCCTTGGTGAGTTTGTCAACGTGCTCAAGGTCAACGGGGACGAGAATACGTGAATACATAGCAAGTTCCTCCTCATAGACCGAGCATAGCAAGGCGCGGAAGAGGTGACCTTGACCCCGATCAAGACGGGCGGAGATCGTCCGCATTGCCTCCGATAGCGCCACCCGAGGCAAGGAATTCACCCGCTACGACCGTCGCACCAGCGCCGCCGAGTGCCGCTCGTCCCAAGGTCTTCCGACGCCACTCACCCGAACTTTGCAACATCAATGCCCAGCGCCTTGACCTTGGAGTAGGCCGTTGTCGGCGCGATCCCCAGAATGGCAGCAGCCCCAGATTGCCCCGAGATTTTGCCCTTGCTGCGCTGCAACGCATTCTCGAAGTTCTCGATTTCCAGTTGCCGCAATTCCTTCTGCGTCAGGATGCGGTCTGTCAGGCGCGAGGGTTCGCTGTCTCCGACCTGAAGATCAAACTGCAGCCGGCCACCCTGCGCAAGAATAGCCGTGCGCTCGATCACATTCTCCAGCTCGCGCACGTTCCCGGGCCATTCATACTGTTTGAGCGTCGAGATATTGGCTTTCGTCAGTCGCGCTTTCGGCAGCCGGAGGCGTCGTGTCGTCCGGTCAAGGAAATGCCTTGCCAGATATGGAATGTCTTCGGGACGGTCTTTCAGGGGTTCACAGGTGATCGGCAGCAAGTTGAGCGCGAAATAGAGGTCGGGCCGAAAACGCCCTGCCTTGACCTCTTCCTGCAGGTTGCGGGATGTGGTGGCGATGACCTTGAGTGAGACCGGGGTTTCGGCGCTGTCGCCAAGCCTGCGGACATGCGCCGTCTGC
>CAXQAV010000398.1:0-12266 GCA_964221795.1 Luminiphilus sp.
CAAATCCATGATGCCTCCGATTGATTTAGATCACCCAGAGTGGCCGATCATAGCTGGCCTCAGATTGATGTCGCATCAATTGCAGATTAAGTTCATCGCGGAAGGTGTTGAAGACAAGAGACAGGCCATAGTCCTTGAGGAACATGAAATTTATGCGCAGCAAGGCTACTTGTATTCAAGGCCGATGCAGCCAGAAGACGTAATCCGGTAATTTGCTCCCGAGTGGCGCGAACTCGGCGCGACATAAGGGACAGTGCGACTGTCCTAGTGGAGACTGGTGCGCATTAGTCTGACAGCACCAATGCTAGTTTAATGAGATCTTGAATTGTGTGCCGTACTTGCAGGCTGTCGAGCAGCTTCAGGAACCTTGCATCCTGCAGAGCACTTCCTAAATCCGATCTGCTGTTGGGAAGGAGGCACACCATGGCAGGAAACCTGGATTTGAACACAATCATAGGCACTGTGCTAAGTGCCTGCGACCCGGCAACGAAACTGCAAGATTGCGTGATCAGTGAGGGCGGCTCATGGATGGACGCCGGCAGCACAGAAATTTTCGAAATCTGCTATGCAGGTGTTGTGGGCATCGGATTTGGTGCAGAAGAAGCCGCGCAAGATTGGTTAAATCGGGCTCGGAAGCAGTTGAGCGTTGTTGATGTTGAACTGCTGGCCTAAGAACGCTTGCATGCGTGGGCCTGTAGCTCAATTGGTTAGAGCAGAGCGCTCATAACGCTTTGGTTGCGGGTTCAAGTCCTGCCGGGCCTACCACGCGATGCCCCCTTGGCGGAATTGGTAGACGCCAGGGACTTAAAATCCCTTGTTCGTAAGAACGTGCCGGTTCGAGTCCGGCAGGGGGCACCAATCCTGTAAATGATCTTGTCAGAGGAACTTCGCTTGAGCCGGGGCAGGGCAGGGCGTGGCGTCGCGTCCGCGAATGGCAAAATGCTCCCCTTTCAGGTGCTTCAGGACCAATCCCAAAATCATCTGCTTGGCGGTAACGCTCTAAGTGCGGTTCTGTGGCGGCTGCTTTGTTCCGCATGGGTTCGCGTGTTTGGAGGCAAACTGAGACGAGTTCGAATTGGTCTGCAGCGGGTCCTCAGGTGGGGAGCCCAATGCGGGTACGCGCAGGTGCTTTTGTCTTTTAGGGCCAGAATGGATCTAAGGGTGGAGACGGCGCTGGGCAAAAGTGTCAGACACTGCCTTTGAAGGCAGCTAGGCAAAGAGCACACTGCCGCCGATTTTGAAGCTGCCTTTATAGGCCACCGCCCAGCAGCCCTGGAAACTATCGTCCAGATGGACCAATGGCCAGTCATGCACTAACAATCAAACTGGACCACATAATGGGGGCACGTCAGTTACCCCCATCTAAACAAAAAGTGATCTTAGCCTTGAAAAGCGCGCCTAATAGAGTTCGTAAACTATCTCACTGCGCCTCTTGGGCCGCCAGTTCTTCGATCTCATCCGCCTCTTGGCGTAGGTGTGCAGCGGTCAGGCGTAGCTCGGTGATATAGGCAGCGGTCTGTGCTGTGGTGCTGCCTGTCGCCCACTGATCGAGGACGCCTTCGACCGCACGCTCGACGGCACGTCGCACTTGCGTATCTGTGGTGTATTTCAAGTGTGTCTCCCAAGGTAATGTGCCGCGTCGCTGCGGGTGTGTGTGCGTCTGTCATGACCAAGTGTCGGGGTCGAAAACATCATCTAAAGGTGAAGCAAACGGGTTTAACGGGTATGACGGGTTAGTTTCCCCCTCTCTATATAGAGGGGGGGTCTCTGCCTTTTCCGTGTGACTGGAAAGAAACCCGTTATACCCGTTAAACCCGTTTTGTTGCTCTGTGGTAGCCTCATCAGCTTGGACACGATAAACGCGTGCGCCTGATTTCGAATCGGGCCGCCCGGTCAGGCGTAGGCCATGCACAATTCGGCCTTCTCGGAATTTTAGAATTCTCCCAAGACTTCGAACCGACTTCAGCGCCCGATCGCCTGCCAGATCAAGCAAAGCCGTTTCTAGCGGCGTGTCGATCGTTACGCCTTTTGCAACCGACTGCAGCTCTTTGGCTGTAAACTCTGCAGTGTCGAATTGATCGCGCAGTGCATCGAGTAATGCAAAGAGTGCGTCGGCCTCAGGGTCAGCGGCCTGCGCCTCGCGCACGAGGTCCATGGGGTCGCCAAATTCATGTGGGCGCAACTCACTGTCAGCCCAGCAAACTGTTTGCCTTACAAGATCGTCCCACGCCTCGAATGACGCCAAGCGCCCCGGTGCGCGTTTCTGTAAATGGGTATAGCGAGCACGGATCAGGATGCACGCGGCGGCCACCATTTCCACTCGGTGATCGAGCACCCATTGCAGCGGGTCTATATCGAATTGACGCGCAAACGGTTGGTCGGTTTCTGGATCAATCCGGCAAATAATGACGCGGCGCGGCAAGTCTCCGGCGAGTGTCAGATTGTTGCCTGTCAGGATCAACATTGCACGGTTTGGAATTCGGACCGCCTCCGACTTGCCCAGCACTCGATCAATCATTGCATCAGCCGTGATAAAAGCTGCCATGCTTGCGCTGTCAAAAATGCCGATCACGTTGTCCCAAACAAGCGCCTTGCCGCCTGTCCGCAGTGCCGTAAACAGCCGCTTGCGCGTTTCCTCATCATCGCGCCCTTGCGTGTGCGGCCATACGTCCGGCGCGCGCCCTTCGATCAACGCTCCTACGCAGTTCGCCAGCAGCGTCTTGCCGGATCCTTGAATGGGTGCATCAAACGCAATCGCGGGTGCGGTCGGCAGCACTGGGCGTGTGACTGCTGTCAGGATCGCCGCCAGTAGAGCACCCTTTGCCGATGCATCCACAAAGGGAAAGGTTGCAAAAGGATGCAACAGCGTTTCTAGCGCACGTCTTGCATCATCTATCGTCGGATTGATCGGCACGTCGGGCACATCATTACCAAGCGGATCAAAGAGCAAACGCGTTTCCGCGTCATAGCCTGGGCTTGTAAGCGCCGATCCATCACGCCGGATCGTTGGTGCCGTGATCACGCCCTCGATCGGCTTCAGCTTGCGCCTTTCGCCCTGTGCAATGACTTGTTTTAGCAGTCCGGGCGGCGGGTCACTGTCAACTAGCACAACACAATCGCCTTGGTGCACGTATTTCCAAAATTGGGTCGTGTTCCCAAGATGGTGCGCTAGGCCCGCTTCGCAAAGCGGATGCAAGCGGCCATCCTCGGCAAGCGCAAGCTGCCCCCCAAAATCATAGATGACCGGATCTCGGCGCATTAGTTCGATCGTGGCGGTCGCGGCCTCGGACGTGTGGCCCTTCACCAATTCTACCCGCGCGGGTGCGCGTTGCAGTCGATATGTTTTCCCGCCATGCGCAAAGCTATGCAGCGACGGGCGGGCCTGAATAAGATACAACCGGCCAACCGTTCGCCCGCCATCATAATCAGGCTCGATCGGGTCGCGGGTTATGCATCCATGGTATTTGTTGCGATTGTCCAGCAGATCCCCGACTGTGACGCTTATTAACCTTCCATCACGTTCAACCTGAACCACAAAGTCGCCCGCAAGGTTGCCTGTTTCCAAAGCACGCCGCGCGCTTTTCTCTGCGCGTTCGATCGCCTCTTTGTCGCTTTGATCTGTCAGTGCCGTGATCTCTTTGACGCGTGCGGCCACCCAAATTTCTTTGACTTCTTCGGCGTCAGGCTTTGCCGCGCTCTTTGCCTCACTTTTAATCGCACTAAGCTGGTCGCGTTCTTGCGCTGTCAGGTCAGGCAAAGCAGCGCGCGTGTCGGTTGGCAATGCATCGGCATTAATCAAGAAGGGATCGCCCCGGCGTTGGTCCAGACCAGCACCACAAGCCGCCCCGCCTGCAAAGTCTAGCCGTGATTGCTGCCATACCGATGCATCGACTAGGGTTCGCTCCAGCATCGCCCCACTTTTACTGATTTCGATGTGACCATGACCAGCCAGCCAAAGCCGATCGACAAGCACCTGTCCTGCGCGCGGGATGTCGGCGGCGTCCTGCACTAGCACGTAAAGTCGCTGCCCTTTAACGCCCCGCAATTCCTTTTCACCTTGCCAGATACAAGAAGATGCAGACGGCCACCACAATAGGCCAGCCTCAACCAGACTGGGCGCGGCCTTCCCGATCGCTTGCACAAGGCTATCCCGATCGAGCGGGTCAGCGGCGGGGTCATAGTCCAGCATCATCACGCCTGCACCCTGCGGCCATGCAAAGGCGTCGTTGGTCCGCGTCGTTGCCCCCTGCGGCTTGCCAGCATCGGCAAAGGCCGCGCGGGTTATCACTCTGGTCGCCGCGTTTTTTGGCGTGCCATAGACCAGCGCCTGCGCGGGTGTCAGGCCTTGCAAGATCGCCGCCAAGTCTGCAAGTGTTGAAAGTTCGCGTTCCTCGACCATACCTTGCGAGAGGTTGCCGCCTGCTTTTTTTAGAAGATCGCCATCAGCGCCCAAAGAAAAGCCTTTAGACAGCTGGTTTGGTTTGATCGCGGTAATTATAGAAAGCTTAGCTTTGTTCATTTCAAAATGCCTCGGATATTGCCCTAGGCGCAAAGCGGTGCTATGTTACCCCACGATCTGCCCGACCGTATTGATACCTTGCCCGTCCGCGCCTGCCTGCGGGCGGGTTATTATTGTGGGGTGCGTGCTTCGTCGGCTGCATTCAGCCCATTGACGTCCCAGCGGCTCATTCGTCCAGAAAATTGGATAGGGGCCGGTATCTGGCCGCGCTTGACCATCCGATAAACTGTGACGCGACCGCATCCATAACGTGCTGCGACTTGCTCAGCGTTCAGCCAACGTTGTGTGTTTTGTGTGTCAGGCATGGAAACTCTCCGTTTGCTTCTGACACTTTCTAGGCCGTTGGATGCGAGCGCGAACGGGACAGGATTTCAGAAATTTTGTCCCAATTTCTTTAACCATCTTCTGTGCTGCGTCCTCATTGACCCGATCTGCTTTACCTCATCGCGCTCGTCGTTAGGGAAAAACATCTCTGCAATCTTGGCATAGCTATTATCGACGCTATTACCCTGTTCTCTAAAATGATTGAAAAGCCGATCAATCCAGCGCCATTTTTCGTCTTCCTCAACCTTCTTGTCAGGCCTTTTTTTTAGCAGCACAGCTGCGATTGCCTTACCTACCGCCTTGTCACCAGCAGGGGGATCTAGCTCTGCTAGTTCAGCAAGCGTCTCCATATCTTTGGTGCGCTTGTATCTAGCATGTAAAAATTTGATCTTGGCTTGGCGAGCTGCAGCTTCGGGCGTTTCGCCCCATGCCGTTGTAAAAACATTTCGCTTCTCATCCATCATGCGTCTGCCCCTGTCACAAAGTCATACAACCGCGCTGCTAGATCAGCGCGTTCTGTGGAAGTGTCACCGCGACGATAGGCGGCGTCTAGCCCGCGTAGGCTGTGGTCGCAAAATGCATCTGCAATATGATCTGGCACAGGCGGCGTTGCGGTCCTGCACCATCCCTTGATTGCGTTGCGAAAACCGTGTGCCGTCAGTTCAGCGTCAAAACGCTTCAGCGTCTTTCGGATAGCGTTTGGCGATATTGGTCCTGTCGTAGTCGGGCTTTCAAACACATGTTGTTGATCTGGTGCTCGGCGCAAGCGCTGCAGGCGCTCCAGCAGCGGCTCAGGCAGGCGTAGGGCGTATTTGCGCCCTGACTTCATC
Organism: Luminiphilus sp.; assembly: GCA_964221795.1. Taxonomy (GTDB): domain Bacteria; phylum Pseudomonadota; class Alphaproteobacteria; order Rhodobacterales; family Rhodobacteraceae; genus Yoonia. The sequence continues at coordinate 5,674 of CAXQAV010000398.1, forward strand.
CGCCCTTGTGTGGTGCGGTCTGTGCGCGCTGGCACGGTCCACACACCGCTGGCGTCATCAATGTGCGCCCATTCGGCGTTTACTATCACACCTATCCTATGGCCCGTCGTCATGGCTGTCAGGATCGCCAGCTTGGCCGTGTCGCTGGCGTCGGTCGTGCCTAACCATTGCCACAGCTCAGGCATACGGTCGTGCGCCAAGGTGCCGTGGTGCTTAACCGCACGTCGCGCTACTGCATCCGCGAAAGCCGTCTTGCGTGGCGTTGGGTCGGCCTCGATCAGCTCTTTATTCGTAGCGCGGTCAAACACCGCTTGGATGTGGCCCAATGCGTGGCCTGCGGTGACAGGCTTTTCTCGGAATAAAGGTTCCAGTAGGTTGAAGATGTCACGCCGTCTGATTTCGGTAATCGGCCTATCTCCCAACACCGGCTTGATATGGTGCAGGTGGATCGCCTCAGGGCGTCGGCGGCTGGGGCCGTCTTGAAGCTTGTGTTTGCGGCCCTCGTGCCATTCGCTCCACAGTTCGTGATATGTCGGCGGGCTGGTCGCACCTATGTCGGCAAAGCCAGCCAGCACTTCGCCCCTGACAACCGCCTCAAGATCTGTCGCTGTGGTCGCATTGGCAAATCCACGCCTAAGCGCCTCAACGCCAAAGCCTTCGCGTGCCAACCGTTTGGCCACCGTTGAAAGCTCGCGCGCCATCGCAAGGGTCGTGTCAGGATAATCGCCCAGCTTGATCCACGTCTTGGCCCGAAAGTAGAAAGCCTTTGTGCCAGTTTTCCATCCGCGAACATACAGGCCTGTCCGGCCACCTGTGCCGATCGCCTCGCCATCTTTCGTCGGCTTCCACCGACGGATCGCCAGATCTGTTGCTAGTGTCATCATGCCCTCAGTGGATACACTCTAGATACAAAAAGTGTATGACATTTAAAGAACCAGCAGGAAACTCTTAGATACATAATCGGACAATAAATACCGTATTTCAGTATGATAAGCCGATTTCTGACTATGTATACAAGGCGGGTTTGGCTCCCTGTCTGTCCGCCATTTTTCTTCAGTTTAGCTATGAAAATAAACAATAAAACCGAGACGTATTCGGTTTTGTATACCATTCTGTATACCACTGAAGTCGTATCAGTGCCCGTTAGGACCCTACTAAGGTACCACCACACAACACGTCAGTCACCGAACATGGGCCAAACGAGAAAAGCCATTCAGGTTGTGCCATCTCGCCATGCAATCCATGCTTCATGCGTTCGCAACCAAGAAATGTTGCAGTATCCAAAAGTACTGAGTGCGACGAAAGGCGGGTTTCGGCCCAGAGCGGACATTCGCAAAAGCTGCGCTTTCGGCACTGCAGCGTGAATTGCTGGCATAGACTTTTCGAGCTTATTGCCTCTGATCTTGGTAAATGCCGATCGAAGAAAGCGCTCTTCTAATTTGGTGCTGTTGCGATGAAGATCCGAGTCGAGAATTGGCCGCGCGATCTGATGAGCGCCCTGTAACTGAGCAATTCTCGCAACTTGGGACAATTTCTGTGCAGTCTCCGCAGCGCCAACATCTCGGCTCTTGCCTTCCCGCCGCCTTCGCGACACTCCGTGATCATGCAGAACGCACTCCGTATCGTCGTTGTTGAACAGGATCATGATCGCGCCATTGCGATTGTGGATGCGCTCAAGGACGCCTGTGAGTGCGACGTCCTCGTCATTGCCAACGCCGATAGCCTTGCCCGTCAGGTCGCGGGGTTCCAGCCGGACATCGTACTGATCGATATCGACAATCCGACGCGCGACATGATGGAAGAAATGACGCTTGCCTCCGGTCCTCTGGAGCGGCCTGTCGCCATGTTTGTTTCTTCCGGTGCTGGCGGTCTGGCCCATGCCGCGATTGAGGCAGGTGTATCGGCCTATGTCGTGGACGGTCTGGAGCCCAAGCGCGTCAAGTCGGTGATCGACACGGCGATTGCGCGGTTCTCTGTTGTGCGCCAGATGCGCGAGGAGTTGGCAGAGACGCGCCGTGCCCTTGAAGAACGCAAAGTGATCGACCGCGCCAAGGGCATGCTGATGAAAGCGAAAGGGATTGATGAGGAGGCCGCCTACGCGCTGCTCCGGAAGACGGCCATGGATCAGGGGCGCCGTGTCGCCGACGTGGCAGAGGCGCTGGTCACGGCAGCGGGTCTTTTGGGATGAAGCCGGTCGAAATCTCTGTGGCTTATATGCCCCTGGTTGATGCCGCGCCTTTGATTATCGCGCAGGAAATGGGGTTTGCGCAGTCCGAGGGGATTGCGCTGAACCTGATTGCCGCGCCGTCATGGTCATCAGTCAGGGATATGCTGGCCTTCGGACGCGTTGACGCGGCGCATCTTCTGTCGCCAGTCCCGCTCGCTACCGCGATGGGGCTGGGCGGGGTTGCGACACAGATTTCCGCTGTTTCAGTGCTCTCTGTGAATGGCAATGTCATCGGCGTGGGCAATGCGCTTGAGGCGAAACTGCGCGATGCGGGCTGTGCTTTCGACTTCTCTGATCCGGTTGCGGCGTCGACTGCACTGGCCGAGGTGAGCGACGGGCCACTGACCTTTGGTGTGCCCTTTCCATTCTCAATGCATGTCGCGCTGCTTCGGTATTGGGCAGAGGGCACGACATTGGGGCGGGACGGTATCCGGATCCGCACGGTGCCGCCTCCTCTTATGGCCAATGCACTGGCTGCGGGCGATGTGGATGCCTTTTGTGTGGGCGAACCATGGGGGTCGGTTGCCGTTGAAAACGGGGCTGGCGCTTTGATCCTGCCGGGGCACGCGATCTGGTCGTTTGCACCCGAAAAGGTTCTCTCAGTACGGACCGAATGGGCAGAGACAGAGCCCGACCTTCTGGGGCGCCTGATGCGGGCTGTCTGGCGCGCGGGGCGCTGGCTCGGCAATCCGGATGTTCGCGCCACGGCGAGTGACCTCTTGTCTCGCAAGGCCTATCTTGATGTCTCGGCCGAGTTGATTGACCGCGCATTGTCGGGGCATCTGACAATCTCCAGCAGGGGTGACCTCAGACAGGTGCCAAATTTCCTCGAGTTCCACGCGGGTGCGGCGACCTTCCCCTGGCGCAGTCAGGCGAAATGGATCGCGAACCGGCTGTTCGAAGAGCATGGCGGGCGGCGCCTGACGGATGAAGAAATCGCCGGAGTGTTCCGAACCGACTTGCATCGCCGCCATCTGGCGCCGATCGGTCTGGACCTGCCTGGAGCTTCATCCAAGGTCGAGGGGGCGATTCTGTCACCTACCTCCGTCGCGTCCGCCGCGGGAAGCATCATTCTTGCAGCGGATCGCTTCTTTGATGGCCAGATTTTTGATCCCAGCGTAGTTTGAGCGCCGCATTTTTCAGCAGGTCGGCCACTGGAGCCTGCGAAGCTTTGCAACCGCAGAGAAAACGATAGGCAGAAATGCCGCATTGCGGCATCGTGAGTGGGTCCACAATGGCGTGGGCCTTTCCGAATTCCTTCCCAACGTTTGGGAAATCCATGAGCAAGGTCGCTCACTTTTCGTCGGTCCTCCCCCGGCGGCAAGTGGTCGGCCTTTTTTCGTTACCCATCCGGTTTTCCCGCGATCACCGGACAAGCACTGGGACAAGACATGCGTAACCTTCTTCTTTCACTTGCGGCCACAACGGCCCTCGCGTCGCCCGCCTTCGCCGACCTGCTCGATCTTGAAAAAGACGAACTGACCTTCGGCTTTATCAAGCTGACCGACATGGCGCCGCTCGCTGTAGCATACGAGCAAGGGTACTTCCTTGATGAGGGGCTCTTTGTAACGCTTGAGGCACAGGCCAACTGGAAAGTCCTGCTGGACGGCGTGATCGACGGTCAACTTGACGGAGCCCATATGCTGGCAGGTCAACCGCTGGCCGCTACTATCGGCTACGGGACCGAAGCGCATATCGTCACTCCATTCTCTATGGACCTGAACGGCAACGCGATCACGGTTTCGAATGAGGTCTGGGAACTGATGCGTCCGCATGTGCCTTCGATGGACGACGGTCGCCCGCAGCACCCGATTTCCGCTGAAGCTCTTGTCCCTGTGATCGAGCAATTCAACGCGCAAGGCCGCCCGTTCAACATGGGCATGGTGTTCCCTGTGTCGACCCATAACTACGAATTGCGTTACTGGCTGGCCGCTGGTGGGATTGAGCCCGGATATTACAGCCCTGAAAACATCTCCGGCCAGATCGGTGCCGAGGCTTTCCTGTCCGTGACACCTCCGCCGCAGATGCCTGCTACGATGGAAGCCGGCACGATCGACGGCTATTGCGTAGGTGAGCCTTGGAACCAGCAAGCCGTCTTCAAAGGCATCGGTGTCCCAGTGATCACCGACTACGAGCTGTGGAAGAACAACCCTGAAAAGGTCTTTGGTCTGACTGCCGAGTTTGTCGAAGAAAACCCCAACACCACCAAAGCCGTTGTCCGCGCCCTGATCCGTGCGGCCATGTGGCTGGATGAAAACGACAACGCCAATCGTGAAGCCGCGGTCGAGATCCTGTCGCGTGCCGAATACGTGGGCGCTGAGTACGAAGTCATTGCGAACTCCATGACCGGCACATTTGAATATGAACCCGGTGACGTGCGCGAAGTACCCGACTTCAACGTGTTCTTCCGCTACAACGCCACCTATCCGTTCTACTCTGACGCGATCTGGTACCTGACGCAGATGCGCCGCTGGGGTCAGATCCCTGAAGCGCAGACGGATGACTGGTACAAGGACGTAGCCGAGAGCGTCTATCGGCCGGACATCTATCTCGAAGCAGCACAGTCGCTGGTCGATGACGGTCTGGCCGATCCTGCCGACTTCCCATGGGACAGCGACGGCTACAAAGAGCCGACACCGGCCGCCGACATCATTGACGGCATCCCATACGACGGCCGCTTCCCGAACGCTTATCTGGAATCCCTGCCGATTGGCCTGAAGGGGAACCAGACTGTCGTGGGCTCTGAAATCCAAGGCTAGCCCCTTAACGGCGCGGGCATCTCTCACACCCGCCCGCGCCCCCCTTTCCAGGAGCTTGCTCCCATGACCACGGTCGATCCGAATTTCGAAGCAGATGCGGCCCGCGAAGCGCGGCGCGAGCGGCTTTTCACCCGTATCAATTCCGCCGACAAATGGTTTCAGGTCATCGGCCTTGCTTGGCTGACCCCGATCCTGAAGGCCGCTGCAGGCGACAACCCGAAAGCCCAAGTCTCTGAAATCTGGCGGCTTTTGGGTGTACCTGTCCTTGCGATACTCGCCTTTCTGCTGATGTGGGGCACCTTGGCCCCGACCGTCCAGACATCGCTCGGCGCCATCCCCGGTCCCGCGCAGGTCTGGGAAGAAGCGGTCAACCTGCATGAGGATGCGCAGGCCAAAGCCGAGAGCCGCGCGCGCTTCGAGGCGCAGGTCGCGCAGCTGAATGAACGCCGCGCCGAGCAGGGGCAGGAACCTGTCGAGCGTGCCTATACCGGCGCTCCCAGTTTTTATGCACAAATCTGGACATCGATCAAAACAGTGTTCTTCGGCTTCATGCTGGCATCCATTGTCGCAATCCCGCTGGGCATTGCTGCGGGTCTGTCGCCGATCGCCAATGCCGCGCTGAACCCGATCATCCAGATTTTCAAGCCGGTCTCGCCGCTGGCATGGCTGCCAATCGTGACCATGGTTGTCTCGGCGGTCTACACCGCGCAGGACGGCTGGTTTGCAAAAAGCTTCCTGACCTCGGCCATCACCGTGACGCTCTGCTCGCTCTGGCCGACGCTGATCAACACAGCATTGGGTGTGTCGAGCATCGACAAGGACCTCGTGAACGTCTCGAAGGTGCTCAAGATGAACACATGGACCAAGATCACCAAGCTGGTGCTGCCCTCGGCCCTGCCGCTGATTTTCACCGGTCTGCGCCTGTCCTTGGGTGTGGGTTGGATGGTGCTGATTGCCGCAGAAATGCTGGCCCAGAACCCGGGTCTCGGCAAATTCGTCTGGGATGAGTTCCAGAATGGGTCTTCCAGCTCGCTGGCCAAGATTATGGTGGCGGTCTTCACGATCGGTATCATCGGCTTCCTGCTGGATCGCGTGATGTATGCGCTGCAGTCCCTCTTCACCTTTACGAACAACCGGTGAGCGCGATGGGTATTCTGCAGTTCAAAGACGTCAGCAAATCCTACGGCGAAGGAACACATCGGACGGATGTTCTCAGGGACATCAATCTGGAGGTGCAAGAGGGTGAGTTTCTCGTCATCCTCGGCTTCTCCGGCACGGGCAAGACGACGCTGATCAACCTCATGGCGGGACTGGAAAGCCCCACCAGCGGCACCACGACGTTCAAAGGTGCTGCAATCAAGGAACCAAGCCCTGAACGCGGCGTGATCTTTCAAAGCTACTCGCTGCTGCCATGGCTGACTGTGACGGGCAATGTCCGGCTGGCTGTCGATACGGTGTTCCCCGATCTGCCGAAGGCGGAGAAGGCCGAGAAGGTCGCGCATTTCGTCAGGATGGTGGGCCTTTCCCATGCGGCCAGCCGCCGTCCTGCGGAACTGTCGGGCGGGATGCGCCAGCGGGTCAATGTCGCCCGTGCGCTTGCGATGAAC
>CAXQAV010000399.1:0-8390 GCA_964221795.1 Luminiphilus sp.
CTGTCCGGTGTCGGCCTGACGCTTTCGGATGCCGTGCGCATCCTGCTGACCCGCGTTGCCGCCGAAGGCGGTCTGCCCGCCGGTCTGACCACAGATCCGGATGCCTATGACGCCTGGTTCCGTGCCAAGGTGCAGGAGGCGTTGTCCGACCCACGCCCGGCCACGCCGCACGACCAGGTGATGCAGGAAGCCCGCGCCCTGATCGACGGGAAACGTCGTGCCCGAACTTGAATGGAAGGCCTCGGCGGTCGCAGACCTGATGGCGATTGTCGATTACATCTCGGACGACAACCCGGACGCGGCCGTTGCCCTGATGGAAGAAATCCAGGGCAAGGTGGAGCAGCTCCCGGCTCACCCGAAACGCTGCCGCCCCGGCAGGGTAGAGGGAACACGCGAGCTGGTGGTTCGCCCCAACTACATCGTGGTCTATGCCGAAACCGCCACTGTGGTGACGGTGTTGCGCGTGCTGCACGCCGCACAGATGTGGCCCTGACGATTAGTCAGGGCCGATGGTTGCTTAGTTTTTGCAACCGTTCTTGTCACACGTGATGCGCTTGCTTGTGTTGACCCAATGGCTGGGGTGGTCTTTGGTATCAAAACCGCATCCTGTCTTGCCACCTTTTGAACCTGCGTGAACTTCTCCCGTAGGGGTATGCTCAACTGCCATATGAAAACCTCTTTCTTCTAAAACCGGCAACATCTCGTGCCAATCAAACTCTACCCCTAGCAGATCACATTCCGTCAACATCTCTTTATCGGCGTCACCGCCAGCCCGGCTCTCCGATATTGGCAGATCTCCGGTCCGGGCTGGCCTAACCAGATTGGGAAACAAATGGCTCACGATCGCCACGAGAACGCCCCGCCCGATTGCACCTTCCGCTTCGATTGCGGCGATTACGAGGTCTGCTCCGAGCTCCTGACCGATGCAGAAATCTGGGAGCGTACGCCGCCAAAGCGTCGGCATCTGCTGCCGCCGGACTTTGCGGAACGGTTCAGTGATACAGATTCCGATACCCACAATGTTGTCCCGGACAACATTGTGGGTCCAAATCCCTGCCTGACATCGCCCGCCATCAGGCAGGGGAAGGTAGGGATTTGTCGCCCGCTCGGCGGGCGAATAGCAGGAGGTCCAGGAGGGCGCAGCGCCTCCGGCCCATGGCAATTAGCGGAGCGGCTCGGAGAGAATTGCCTAGTGGGTTGTCATTTGAAATGACAATTCTGTCGCTCTCCGCTATCACCGCCCCATGTTCAAAGCAGCGATCCGCGTCAACAAGCTCACCACCATCGCCCAGCTCCGCGGGGCGTCCCTCCATGCGCAGCGCCACGACGAGACCGGCAAGGCGCGGGTCCGGGATGATGCGGAGCCCGGTTTCGGCCTTGCCTGGTCGAAGGCCGAGAACGACCGCGACTATCTCGCCGCCTTCAAAGCCCACAAGACCGAGCTGGGGGCCCGCGAACGGAAGGGCGCGCCGCTCTGCTTGCAGGCCATCTGCGTGGTCTCCCCGGAATGGGTGGAAAAGGCCGGCAGCCTGCATGACCCCGACAACCCACGTAACCGCCAGCTCTTTGACCAGGCGAAGGCATGGGCCGAGGGCTGGGGCGGCAAAGGATCGGTGATCGCCACCCGCCTCGATCTCGATGAGAAGGGCGGTGCCGTGGTCGATGTTCTGATCTCCCCAGTCCGGGAAAGCCGGGGCAAGCCGGTGATCTCGACCAACAAGGCACTGCGCGAACTGAAGGAGGCCACGGGCGAGCGGAACGAATACTCCGCCTTGCAGACGTCCTGGGCCGATTGGTGCCGCGAGCATCTGGACCCTGAAATCGTGCGCGGCACCCGGAAAGAGATCACCCAGCGCCAGCATCTTTCCCCGGAAACCTATGGGGCGGTCATGGACAAGGCCCGTGAGAGCGTCAGAGCGCCCTCTCAGGGGCTGTGGGATGCCATCCGGGACACAGATCTCTCAGAGCGCGATACAGAGGCCCTGAGCGACTTTCTGATGCTCAAGAGGGAGATTGCCCGCCACAAGGCGCAAGGGCGCTCCTACGAGCCTCCTGAGGGCGCTCTGGAGCTGGATCGCGTGAGGGGAGATCCCCAAACCGATCCCTGGCCTTTGATCCGGGCTGTCAGGTTAGGGGCAGAGCGTGTGTTTGAAGCGGCCCATGGGTTCGGCATGGGCCTGCGGGCGAACATGGGTGATGGGTATGAATCCGGACGTGAGTTCTTCCCCAGCCTGTCCGATCGTATGCACCTGGCGGCAGTGGTGGCGAAGTGCGGGGCGTTCTGTGCCAGGATTGAGGCTGCGGTGAAAAACATGCTGCGCCCGGATGCTACCCAGATCGAAGAACAGATCTGCTGGCCGCAGGAAGCGCTGGCAGAGGTGGAACGGCATGAGATGAACCTTGGCCTGACAGCTCCTGCGGTCCGGAAAGAACCCTCGGCAGAACGGGACATGGATCTCAACGATCGCGCCAGCCAGGAACGGGATCGAGGACCAAGCCACGGTCGCTGACCCCTAGTGTTATTAGTGTTACCTACGGAGTAAGTTACGGGCCTAAAAATTGCCACTAACCTACTGTTGTAAAAATATGAAACTATCCACAGGGTTCCGAAACTAACGAACTTGGGTTCCGAAACTAACGAATTTGGGTTCCGAAACTAACGAACGGATTTCACCTCAAATACGGGTCCTGATATAACGAACTTGACGAGCCCGTCGGACCTGTCCAATGCTGGTTCCAGATATAACGAACCTAACTAGGCTAATGGATGCCCCTGCTCCCCGACAGACACCCCCAGAAGGACTTCTTCATCCTCGACATCTCCGATGTGGTGCCAAAGGACGACATGGCCTCTATGGAGCACCCCCTGTTCTCGCTCGCCACCAAGCCAGACATGCGCCACTTAGAATATCGCGGTGGCGACAACCGGTTGAAAATCGTGCCGTCCGGAGTCGGACTACCCACGATCTTCGACAAGGACATTTTGATTTTCTGCGTGAGCCAGCTCATGCACCGAAAGAACCGAGGCGAAAAGATCGGAAAACGAGTGCGTTTCAGCGCACGTGAGCTGATGATCACTACCAATCGAAAGACGGGCGGGGTCGAGTATCAACGCCTGGAACAGGCATTCCAGAGGCTCATCGGGACGACCTTCCAGACCGATATTCAGACCGGGAACAAGCGCGAGACACGCTTTTTCAGCCTGCTGGAATCGGGCAGCGGGTTCGTCATGAAGGAAGAGGGGAAGTGGCGCCTCGACTACTGCGAGGTAATCCTGTCCGACTGGGTGATGCGCGCGATCGAGGGCGACGAGGTCGTGACGATCTCGAACGACTATTTCCGCCTACGCCGCCCGCTTGAGCGGCGCCTCTACGAGATCGGCCGCAAGCACTGCGGAGGCCAGCCGAAGTGGCAGATCGGCCTCGCCAAGCTTCAGGAAAAGACCGGCAGCAATGCCCCCCTGAAGAAGTTCCGTCTGAACATCCGCCAGATCATCGAGGACGATCACACGCCGTTCTATCGCATGGAGCTGACCCCGGATGACTTGGTGGTCTTCCGGCCGCGCGCACCTCAGGGCGAACTCTTGCCCGGTATCAGACTGCCGGAATGGGCCGAGGACAAGGCGAGGGCCATCGCCAAGGAAAAGGGGCGAGACTACTACGCCCTGCGCTCCGACTGGCTCTCGTTTGCCAAGAGCGAAGCGGCCAAAGGAAACCCACCAAAGAACGCAGGCGCTGCCTTTGTAGCCTACTGCGGGAAGCAGGGTAGCCTTCGTTAACCGGGGTTCAGGGCACCTCAATCAGGTTTCCTTGCCGTTGCGCCCCGCAACGCTATAACCTGTTGCGCAGCAGGCAATAAGGACCGGGGCGCAACGGCATGAAATATTCACTTTCCGAGGCTGCAAAAGCCACCGGCAAGAACAAGACTACAATCCAAAGAGCGATCAAAAGCGGAAAGATATCAGCATGTAAGGGTGACAGAGGCTCATATGAGATCGATCCGTCCGAATTGCATCGCGTTTTTCCACCCGCTGCTGCGCAACGCGATGCGCAACACTTGCAAAGCAACGGCACGCAACAGGACGATGTTGCCTTTACAAACAGCGATCTAGCCCGTGTTCTTGAACTTGAAAAGGAACTGGCGGTCGCGCGTGAGCGGGCTAGCGGATTGGAAGCTCAGAAGGACCAAATGGCTGACACGATCTGCGACCTACGCAAGCGCTTGGACAGCGCCGAAGGTCGTGTAACGGCGCTTCTGTCTGATGACAGACCCAAGCGTAGCTTTCTATCTCACCTGCTTCGTCGGTAGCTCTTTCGAGACAATATTCTTCAGCGGTTGTGGTCCCGTGATGGCCGTGCTCTGCTGTCTGGAAATCCCTCGTTTCCTGAACTATCCAAGGGCGGCTTACCCCAGTCCTGCCCTTCGTGGCCCGCGCGGTGAAGGGTTGGGAGGAGCCCATGGCAGCCATTATGATTTCTCGCTGCGCGCGCTCGCAGCCCGAAAATCGCCGCGACCGCATCACTCTCAGCGCCGCTGCGCGGCGTGAATACCAGCCATTCATGCAAGTCGCAGCGAATCCGAAATCCTGAACTCACAGGTCGCGGACAATTCCCGCCGTTCGCCAATTCGATCCTTAGATGCCCTATTCAGAAGGTTGGCGCTTTGCGACCTCACGATCCAGCTTCTCGACGACCCCACGCACATCATCCAAAGACGAAATCATTGCGTCCGGTCGCCAATCGAAATCGCTGGGCCACTGCAAGCCGTTTGGGAACCATACGGTCCTCATGTCAACTGCCCGCGCTCCAGCCATGTCGGCGTGAGGAGAGTCCCCAACGAAAATGCAGTCCTGCGGTTCGGCAGCCAGCCTTTGCGCCGCGCGCCGGAATATCTCTGGATCAGGCTTTCGACACGCTTCGGTTTCCGAGATTAGATATGTATCGACCAGCCGATCAAGGTTAAGTGCAAGCAGGCTCCGCAACTGAATATGGGTCTGACCATTGCTGACGATACCGATCTTCCGGCCGTCCTGGTGCAGCCAGAGCAACAGCTCGCGCATCCCCTCGAAGGCGAATGCGTGTCGCCAAGCGTTTGTCTCGTATTCATCAAAAAGCGCCTGTCCATCATCGTCACCACCAAGCCCCATCTCTTGCGTTATGGTCTTATAGACGATGGTCTTTGATACGCTCCCCCGGGCATCCAGCATCATGAAGCGGTCGCAGATTGCATCCAAGCTGGTGAACCGCCCCAAGTCTTTCCCTGAGAATTGGTGTTCGACAAAGAGACGAACAGAGGCTGTTCTGTTGAACAGCGTTTCATCAAGATCGAACAGCACGGGTGACTTCACGGCATGATCCTTCCGGGCTAAAGCCTATGTATACCATTACTTTATGCACCTCGCGACAAGGTTCTGAATGGCGGTTTGGGGCTCTCTGCCGACCAATGCCAGTGCAACAAGCTACCCGGACAAGGCACCACAAGAGCGGCTGTTCGTCATGACGGTCAAACTCTTGCTTCTACAACACTTGTTCCAGTGCGCCGCCATTCTGGTTTCAGCAACCGTCATTCATGTGAAGAGCGGCGAAATCTGATAGCGAGCCCGAGGCTGTCGTTCCGAAACTCGGTTGCGGCCTAGACAGTTTCCAGGAGTTCGATCCGGTTCCCAAACGGATCATCGACGTAGATCCTGCGGATCGTGGGCAGATCGACGTCACGACGATATCCAAGCCCCATGTACGCTAAGCGTTCTACGGCGCGCTCCAGTTCGGCGACTTCAAAAGCAGGGTGGGCCTTCTTCGCTGGTGCAAATGGCTCTTCCACGCCAAGGTGGATTTCCACTCCGGATTGGCTGAGCCAGACTCCGCCCCTGCCTCGCAAGCACGCAGGCTTTTCGACCTCGTCGAAACCCAAGACCCCTATGTAGAATGCCCGTGCTTGGTCTTCGCCACCCTTAGGCATTGCTAGCTGGACATGGTGCATCGCTTTGATCATGTGCCCCTCGATTTGTATGCCAATGTATACATTTAGAACTTCTTGAGACTATGACTAGGTCTAGTTCGGGCTCTTTTTCCTCTTTCGCGGCGAAGTGTCTGAATGGTTTCTGGAAAAATAGGGCTTGGAATATCATTTCGCCCCGCCCCACAAAAGACCCCAGAGACCGCCATCAACCCTGAGAGGGCGGCTCAACTTATCACGACACAAAGCGAACCAAAGTGGCGCCTTGCTCTTTGCTTCGGATGAACCGTTCGATGTATTTCGCAGCCGCTACTCCGACCAACATGTTGGAAACGGCCATCGCAGCAAAGATGCCTGCCAAACCAAAGACCATGTGTGGATACGCCCGGTTTTGCAAGGAAATCCTCTCGAAATCGGTTCAGGCATCGGATCGAGTACTTCCATGTGTAAGACCTCAATTTGCAGTCTTCTTGCGGAGCTGAATACTGCGGGCCGGTATGGTCATTCGTGAAGCGGGTCCAAATCACAGAACAGGGTTCGAAACCCATTGGTTGCCACTGGTTTTCTCGCTTCAGACCTGGTCGATGCTTTTGCCCTTACCTTTCGTCGTCTTCCTCACACATCCGACCGCCGCACATGTAGTGCATGACGATTACGAAGCCAATTGATGCGGTTGTCGGAATTCTTCTTTTTTCACGGTCATCGCCCAAAGGCAGCGGGCCATGCGATTTGCCAACGCAATTGCGACCAGCATTCGCGGCTTTTTCTCCAGCATCCTACGTAACCACGGATCTGAGGCTTGACCACGTCTTCCAGCCCATTGCACGACAGCCATGGCGCCTGAGATCAATAGGCGCCTAATGTCCCGTTGTCCCATTTTGGATGTTCTGCCCAAGCGCTGCTTTCCCCCAGAAGAGTGTTGATTTGGGACCAAACCAAGCCAGGCTGCAAAATCTCGACCCCTGCGGAAAGTGGTCAGATCCGGTGCGAAACTCTCCAGGGCAACGGCTGTGATTGGCCCAACACCGGGCATTGTTTGCAAACGATGCATTTGTTCGTTCGCTTTGCTTTCTTCATGCAATCGCACGGTCAAGTCATCAATGCGGTCCGACAAATCGGCAATATGCTCAAGATAGAGCTCCCCCATCTCAACGACATCTTCCGGTAGCCCATTGTTAGCAGTTTTCAAAACAGAGCGTAGGCGCGCCAGCTAGGCAGCCCCTTTCGGAGCCACGGCACCGAACTCTGCAAAATGTGCCCGCAGTGCATTGATCAATTGTGTTCGCTGTCGAACGAAGAGATCACAGAACTTGCCAAGGCATTACCCAAGGATGGCGGCCAGCTTCAGATTGAAATTCGTGATTGAAGCGATTTTGCGAATGTCGGTAATGTCCACGTCTGAGTTGTCGGGCCGAGCTGCGGCGAAAGTACAGTTTCGATCCGAGTCAAATCGATGCCCTCGAAAGACTGCTTCGGTGACATGCGCTGCATGGCAACGAAAGGCGTGCCGCGATGGCGAAAGGATGCTGCGTCAGCGAAGCGCTAAAAGTGAGTGTCGGCAAAGGTCCGCGTCTTTCCAGTTCATGACCCGCGCAGCGAACGGCGGTTGCTGTACTGCCTTCGCTCAGCCAAGCCCGAGCAGGTGATCTACCGTGGCTTTGGACGTCTCTTGCGGGTTATGCCAAACTGCCGATCTGTTTCCCGCCGCGCGGTTGGACCAATGTTTCGTGTAGTGCCTGTTCTTTTCCCCACGATCACACCTTGCGCTGCCACTTTGTCCTCCGGCACGCCAAAGTGCTTAGCCACAGCCATTGCTGCACCTTTGTTTGGATAACTTGCCACCTTACCTGGATTGTCGACTTTCTGAATCTTGTAGGCGTTATCTGGCCAGTCACTTCCAGAAGCCATTTCAACCATCCAGATATGCAGCTGATGTCCAAACTCCATGGACCTTGCAGGAGGTACATGCACCGCCCAGTGGACATGCACGTTGTGCTCGCCATCCGGATCCATAAAGGCGACACCATCTCGCGAGTTCTCAAAGCCATAGCTGTAGGTCGGTACAGCGGCCCGTGCGATCAGCCTTGAGCCTGGCCGCCGCGACCAAGGCGAAAACCGTTGGTTCCTAAATTTTCCAAAAGTGGCAACCGCAAGTCTTGGCTGGATGCCCAACAGGCTCAAGTTGATCGTCACGCTCGTATTTAGAGGCAGACCAATCCGTTCGGCCTGCTCTTCAGCGTAATAAAGAGTTTGCGCTGCCTTATAACCGATCTCGAATGAGAGTTTCCCCATCTGCAACCCATGATCCGGTGCGTATGTTCAAAGTGGGGGTAATATATAACTATATGTGGGTAGGCTCTACTGTATCTCGCGTTATCTTAGATGGATGTTACAGCATACAGGCATTGAAAGTATCTCAATTGAGATACATAATA
>CAXQAV010000400.1:0-2266 GCA_964221795.1 Luminiphilus sp.
GAAAAAGGCGCTGGGACCGGCACCGAACAAGCGCTCGCGCGGGGAGATCGTGCTCGACGCGCTCGACCACGCTGATGCCGTCGATGCCGCCCGGGCGCTGGGCGAGGCCAATGGCGACGCCTACCGCCCCTTCAACCTGCTGGTCGCAGACAACCGCGATGCCTTTTGGATCGCGCATGAGGGCGAGGCGCAGCTTTTCGTCACGCCGATCGAACCGGGCGTCCATCTCATCAGTCATAACGACCTCGACACCGGCCTCCGCGCAGAGGCGCACCTCGAGCGCGCCCGTGCCTCGATCCCCGAGGGCGATTTCACCGATCCATCGGCCTGGGCGGGGTGGATATCGCTGCTCAGTGAACGGGCGGCACCGGATGCGGAATATTGGGAAGCAGCGCTGAACGTGGATGTGCCCGAGTGGGGTTTCGGAACCGTCTCGTCAGCCCTGCTGGCCTTGCCGTCCATGCAGCAGGAGGGGGTCAATCCGGCCTATCTGTTCGCGGGTGGACCGGGCGACAAAGCGGCCTACAGGCCCGTTGATCTGTCCTGAATGACACGGCCAGCGCGCCGCCAGTCCGATAGCGCGGCGACGGTTCCGCCCGTCAGCGGCGATCCCACTTCTTGAAGTGATCGGCGTCGTAGACCTTGTGGTCGTGATGCCGGCTGGAATGGCTGAGCAGGAAGGTCAGCCCACCCCCGAGCGCCACTGAAATCACCAGCGCGCCGCCAATCAGCCACCAGGCGAAGGGGTCCATCTGCGTATCGACGGAGAACCAGATCCGCCAGCCGATGCCCAGAACCGCAACGATGACACCGAGCAGAAGCGCGATCACGCCATAGGCCCGCCAGCCCATAGGCTGCGGAGATTGTGGTTGCTTATCAGTGCGTTGCTGTGGCTCGTGCATGGCTTTCCCCTTTCTCTTAGAGTTAACACAAGCGCTGCACAGTGCTACAGGCCTGTATCGCGCAAAACAGCGCACCGGAATTCAGAAAGCACCCTCGCTATGGCTCGCGGCAAACAAGTCCACGAAACCTCCGCCAAGATTATCTATGAAGGCACGGAGGCGGACACGCACATTCAGCACTTCAAGGACGATCCCGCGCCCGGCCGGCGCGGTGACGATGCCGTGGCGCTGTGGCAGGCGGGCCGGGGCGTGCTGAACAACCGCATTTCAGAAATCCTGATGCAGCGGCTCAGCGATATGGGCGTGACCAACCACCTGGTGCGGCGGTTGAACATGCGCGAGCAGATCATTCGTGCAACCGAGCCGCTGCCCATCGGCGTCAAGATTCGCAATCTGGCTGCGGGCGCCTTTGCCAAGCGCTTGGGCATGCCCGAAGGCCTCAAGCTGCCGCGTCCTATGGTCGAATTCTTCCTGCGTTCCGCCGAGTTGGACGACCCATTGATCACCGAAGACAACATCGCCGCCTTTAACTGGGCCAGCCCCCAAGACCTCGACGATATGGTCGCGCTGTCCATGCGGACCAACGATATTCTCTCCGGTCTGTTCGTCGGGGTCGGGCTGAAGCTGGTGGATTTCCGGTTGGAGTTCGGGCGGATCTGGGAACCGCTGGAAAACGGCCAGGAAGAGATGCGACTGCTGATCGCCGATGAAATCACGCCGGACAACTGCCGCCTGTGGGACAACCAGACCGGTGAAAAGCTGGAGACCCTGCGGGACTCCGAAACCGGCCTCGACGGGCACCGCCTCGTCGCCTCCCGCCTCGGTATCATGCCCGAGGCTGGCCCCCGCGACATTCAAGGCCCCAAGACAGTTCAATAGTTCGTGCTATTCAAAGCAAGGTAAGTCACCCTATATTAGGGACGAACGAAGCGAAACTGAGGGACGCTGCCCATGCCCATGTCTTCCGGTGAGATTGAACAGATGATCCGAGCCGCCATGCCGGACGCCGAAGTCAGGATCGAAGACCTGCGCGGCGACGGTGACCACTACGCGGCCCATATCGTCTCGGAACAATTCCGCGGCAAGACACGTGTGGCGCAGCACCAGTTGGTTTATGCCGCCCTCCAGGGACGCATGGGAACGGAGCTGCACGCCCTGTCTCTTCAGACCAAAGTTCCCGACCTCGCCTGAGCCAAACCGATCCAGCGCCGACCAAAGGATAAGACCCCATGGATACCTCGATCCTCACCCGCATTCAGAATGACGTCGAAAACAATCAGATCATGCTGTTCATGAAGGGCACGCCCGTGTTCCCGCAGTGCGGCTTCTCTGCGGCTGTCGTGGCTGTCCTGAACAACCTCGGC
>CAXQAV010000401.1:0-2216 GCA_964221795.1 Luminiphilus sp.
GCCTACTCGTTAACCATCCGGGGAGTATGGCGGTGGTCGCACAGACCTACACGGTAGCATTCGAAGGGGTCGACGCGCGGCTGGTCGAAGTGCAATGCGCCGTGAGCGCAGGCATGCCCGCCTTTGCCATTGTCGGCCTTCCGGACAAGGCTGTCTCCGAGGCGCGCGAAAGGGTGCGGGCTGCCCTGACCGAAATGGCCATCGCGTTGCCGTCGAAGCGGATCACCGTGAACCTTTCACCGGCGGACCTCCCCAAGGAAGGCTCGCATTTCGATCTGCCGATTGCGCTGGCACTGCTCGCAGCACTCGACATCGTGCCCGCGGAACTGGCCGAACAGACCGTTGCGCTCGGAGAGCTGTCGCTGGACGGGAACCTCGTGCCGGTTGTGGGCGCACTGCCCGCCGCGATGGCCGCCTCCGAGGAGCAGCGCACGCTGATCTGCCCTGCCGGTTGCGGGGCGGAGGCCGCATGGATCGACGCGGCCAAGGTGATCGCGCCCAAAACGCTGGCCGAATTGGTGCAGCACATGACGGGCAAGAAACTCTTGGCCCCCGCTACGCCCGGGTAGGCAAGGATTGCCGCCTCGGACCTTGATCTGAGCGATGTCAAAGGACAGGAACGGGGCAGGCGGGCGTTGCAGATCGCGGCGGCGGGGCGGCATCACCTGCTCTTGGTCGGCTCGCCCGGTTCGGGCAAATCCATGCTGGCTGCCCGCCTGCCCGGCGTTCTGCCACCCCTGAGCCCGCAAGAGGCGCTGGAAACCTCAATGGTCCACTCGCTTGCAGGGCTGCTCGACGAAGGCGGCATCAACCGGGCGCGGCCCTTTCGTGAGCCCCACCACACAGCCTCGATGGCCGCTATCGTCGGCGGAGGCCGGGGCGCACGGCCGGGCGAGATCAGCCTGGCGCATAACGGGGTGCTTTTCATGGACGAGTTTCCCGAATTCGGGCGCACTGTGCTCGAAAGCCTGCGGCAGCCCATCGAGACCGGTGAAGTCGTGGTCGCACGGGCCAATGCGCATGTTCGCTACCTCTGCAAGTTCATGCTGGTCGCCGCAGCGAACCCCTGCAAATGCGGCTATCTTGCCGATGCAGGGCGGGCCTGCAACCGCGCGCCGCAATGCGGGGATGATTACATGGGGCGGATATCGGGGCCGCTGATGGACCGTTTCGACCTGCGGGTCGAAGTGCCGCCGGTCACCTATACGGATCTAGATGGTGCCGCGACCGGCCCCGGGTCGGCCCAGATTGCAGAAACCGTTGCCCGCGCCCGCGACAGACAGCGTGAGCGTTTCAAGAACAGCCGGTCAATGACCACAAATGCCGACCTGAGCGGCAGCGCTCTGACAGAGGCGGCGCAGCCCGACAGCGAGGGACGCACGCTATTGGTGAAAGTGGCCGAGCACTTCGGGCTCTCGGCCATAGGCTATCATAGGGTCTTGCGCGTGGCGCGCACCATTGCCGATCTCGAAGGTGCGGCAGAGGTGCGCAAACCCCATGTGGCCGAGGCAGTGAGTTTCCGTCTGGCCTTCACCAAGGAGTTCTAGCGCCGCGCCTCGATCGCCAGCCAGATCTTCTCGGCAATGTTGATGCCGTCAAAAAGCTCAAGCTCCTGAATGCCGGTGGGTGATGTGACGTTGATTTCGGTCAGCCAGTCGCCAATGACATCGATGCCGACAAAGATCTGGCCCTTCTCGCGCAGGAGCGGCCCGATGCGTGCGCAGATCTCGCGGTCGCGGTCGGTGAGCGCCACTTTTTCCGGACGGCCACCTACGTGCATGTTCGACCGGGTTTCGCCCTCGGCAGGGACGCGGTTGATCGCGCCCACAGGCTCGCCATCGACCAGAATGACGCGCTTGTCGCCCTTGGACACAGCAGGCAGGAACTTCTGCATGATCAGGGGTTCGCGGTTGATCCCCGAGAAAAGCTCGTGAAGCGAGGCGAGATTGCTATCGGCATGCTGTAGCTTGAACACGCCGGCACCACCGTTGCCGTAGAGCGGCTTGAGGATGACATCGCCATGTTCGGCGCGGAACGCCCGGAGTGTTTCAAGGTCGCGGGCAATCATCGTCGGCGGGGTGAGGTCGGGAAAATTCAGGACCAGCAGCTTTTCGGGATAGTTGCGGACCCAGAACGGATCATTCACCACCAATGTCCAGGGGTGGATCATGTCGAGAATATGGGTCGTGGTGATATAGCACATATCGAAAGGCGGG
>CAXQAV010000402.1:0-6159 GCA_964221795.1 Luminiphilus sp.
AGGCGCTCAAGGAGGCCGGGCATCAGATGCTCACTATAGAAATCGCTGCCGGCAATCTTGAAAACGTCCCGGGCATTCGCGGGATCAAACGTCTGGTTCACCGAAAGCATTGTCTCAAGCTCGCCCAGAAACAGGCGCAGGGGCGTTTCAATCCCATGGGTATAGTCCGTGGGCATCTTCCCCTGCCCGGATCGCACCAGCAGTTGATCGCCCGTCGCTTCGCGCAGACGTTTGAGCGCCGCCGAAACTGCAGGCTGCGACAGCCCCACCCGCTGACCCGCCTTGACAGTCGAGCGTTCCAGCAAGAGCGCGTCCAGTACGCGGAGCAGGTTCAGATCGAAGGTCTTGAAATTCACCAGACAAATACCTCTGATCCAAACAAGCAATTTCACAACTAGCCTGTCAAACGGTAATCTGTCCCTACGAAAGCGCTTTCGTTTCCACCCCTCAACCCAACCGGAGGAAACGATGAACAAAAATATCCGCGATGCCGCCCCGAATGAATGGTTCGGGAGTCGCTTTGACTCGATGCTGACCGCCGAACAGACAGGTGGCTCCATGAGCATCACAGACACCGTCTGCCCGCCCGGCTTCAGCCCGCCGCGCCACATCCATCACGATGCCGACGAAATCTTTGTCGTATTGACCGGCGACATGAAGTTCTGGCTGGACGGCAAGACCGTCACGGTCGGTCCCGGCGGCGCCATCTTTATCCCGCGCGGTTCCGAGCATTCTTTCCGCGTGGTCTCGGACATCCCCGCCCGTCATTTGACGATCTTTGCCCCCGGCAATTTCGAAGGCTTCTTTGCCGAGATGTGTAAGGGCAACTACCAGATCCCTGCCGACATGGAAAAGATCATCGAGATCGGGACCACCTATCATGTCGAATTCACAGGTCCGCCGCTTGCGGCAGAGGACTAGGGAGGAAAGCCATGCCACGTCTTGCCTCAACTTTCTTTCTCACCGCCGCGATCTTTGCCCTGATCGGCATGGTCTGGGGCATCCAGATGTCCGCAACCCATGACCACACGTTGTCTCCCGCACATGGGCACCTGAACCTGATCGGCTTTGTCCTGATGTCCCTTTTTGGCGCTTTCTATGCACTATTTCCCCGCCGTAGCGGAAAGTGGGTTGGCCCGTCTACATTACGGCCTGCATCTGCTGGCGGTGGTCGTCCTTGCCCCGGGGATTGCGATTGCCATCAGCTCCGAAAACCCAATCCTTGCGCAGATCGGCTCGGTTCTGACACTGGCGAGTATGGTGCTCTTCGTGGTCATCATCCTGCGGTCCCGCCGGACAGCAGGGGCTTGACCGTACGGGCGGCTCCGCCCTACCGTCCGGCTCAACGGTCTCATCAAACAAGGGAGGGCAGTGCTGAACATGCGTATCATCCGCCGACTTCAGCATGGTCCCCGCCAAGCCCTGCAAATCCGTTTGCAGGGCTGATCATGGAACACAACATCCCATCGGTCTGCCCAAAGCCGCGCCGCGGCCCCTTTTTTGTTTGAGCAAAGACCACCATGACCATTCTCAATATCAAAGACCTCAGCATCACGCTGGGGGATGTGCTTTTCACCGATCTTGACCTGACAGTCTCCAAAGGCGACCGCATCGGGCTTGTTGCTGCCAACGGGCGCGGCAAGACCACGCTTCTGGCCTGTATCGCAGGCGAGATGGAGCAGACCACCGGCGAGATCACCCGTGCGCGCGGGCTGCGCATCGGCAATGTCCGCCAGTATGTCCCCAAATCCGCGCTGGACCAGACGCTCTATGAACATGTGCTAGCCGCCCTGCCGCCGGATCAGGCCGACTACGAAAGCTGGCGCGTGGATGTGGTGCTGGACGATCTGTCGGTGCCATACGATTTGCAGCACAAGCGCCTGCGCGATCTGAGTGGCGGCTGGCAGCGCACGGCACTTCTGGCGGCGGCCTGGGTGGTGGAACCGGACCTTCTGCTGCTGGACGAACCGACGAACCATCTGGACCTGCACCGGATCGGGTTGCTGCAGGACTGGCTTGGCCGCCTGCCCCGTGATGTGCCGGTGATCCTCACCAGCCACGACCGCGCTTTCCTTGATGCCGTGACCAACCGCACGCTTTTCCTGCGGGCCGAACGGAGCCGCGTGTTTCAGGTGCCGTTTTCCCACGCAAGGCTCGCCTTGGACGAGGCAGACGTAGCCGACGAGCGCCGCTTTGCCAATGACCTGAACAAAGCGCAGCAGTTGCGCAAACAGGCGGCGAAGCTCAAGAACATCGGGATCAACTCCGGCTCGGACCTGCTTGTCACCAAGACCAAGCAACTGACCGAACGCGCCGCCAAGATCGAAGCCGCCGCCCGCCCAGCGCATCAGGAGCGCAGCGCGGGTGATATCAAGCTGACCAATAGCGGCACCCATGCCAAGGCGCTGATCACGCTGGATGAGATTGACGTGACCACGCCTGACGGGCGCGTGCTCTATAATACGGGCAAGAAATGGATCGCACAGGGCGACCGCATTGTCCTTCTTGGGACGAATGGCACAGGCAAGACGCAACTTATCTGGCGCATCGCCGCCGCGGTGCAGGGTGAGCCGTCCGAGATCAAGTCCGCCCCGACTGTCGCCATGGGTTATTCAGACCAGCATCTCAGCCAGTTGAACGATGCGGAAACCCCGATGCAGGCCGTTGCGGGGCAGTTCGATGTGGGTGACCAGAGGGCGCGCGGGCTTCTGGCGGGCGCGGGCGTCAATATCCAGATGCAGGACACGAAGATCGGGGCGCTCTCTGGCGGGCAGAAGGCGCGTCTGGCGATGCTGATCCTGCGGTTGGCCCAACCGAACTTCTATCTGCTCGACGAACCGACAAACCATCTCGACATCGAAGGGCAGGAAATGCTGGAGGATGAATTGCAGGCTCATGGCGCGACCTGTCTGCTGGTCAGTCACGACCGCAGTTTCATCCGCAATGTGGGTAACCGTTTCTGGCAGATTGAACGGAAAAGGTTGATCGAGGTGGACGACCCGGAGGCCTTCCTCGCGGCGGAACTGGCGGGCAGTTAGGTTATTCAGCCGCCAGACGATCAGCCTGTGGTGCGCCGATCTCGACGATTTCGGCGACCACGCCTTCGAGCAGCGACTTGAAGGCTTCAAAATCGGCATTCGGCTCCAGCCGATGCTCGTCCATGTAGAGCGCGCGGTTCATTTCGATCTGCACCGCATGCTGACGCCGCGAGGGCCGTCCGTAGTGTTGGGTGATGAAGGCACCGGCAAAGGGCATGTTGCGGGCGACGCGCAGGCCCGCTGCGGCGAAAGCTGCTTCGATCCGCTCAACGATTTCGCCACCCGCAGTTGCCCCAAACCGGTCGCCCAGCACAATGTCGGGGCGCGGACTGCCTGGCGGGCCGACATGCTCCACTGCCTCGTTGGGCATGGAGTGGCAATCAATCAGGATCGCCTCGCCAAAGCTGTTGCGGCTTTCATCGAGCAGGGTCTGTAACTGGTCGTGGTAGGGACGCCAGTAGAGGGCGATCCGCTGATGCGCCTCTTCCAGACTGATCTTGCCGCGGTAGATCGCGCGGCCATTCGCCACCACCCGCGGCACAACACCGAGGCCGCTGGCAATGCGCGGATTATGGGGGTTGCGGCGCACACCTTCGATCAGGGCAGCGTCCAGTTCATCAGGGCCACGGTTGAGATCCAGATAGGCGCGCGGCGCATTGGCCGTCAGCAGAGGCGCGCCGTGACGCGGGACGCAGTCGAAGAGTTGATCGACAAATGCATCCTCCGAAGACCGAATCTGGTGGTCATCAAGGATCGCCTGACGCAGAAAGCTGCGGGGATAGTCGCGGCCACTATGCGGCGAAGCAAAGACCACGCTGGATCTGCGTGTCTCAGGCCGTGTTAGTTGAAAGGCGGATTTCAGCAATTTTCGAACCTCTTTGACAGATAGATAGCCTGTTTCGGGAAAATTCCAAAAGCCCTTGATCCCTCTGACGACTCCTTTTATAGACCGCACGACTGACGCGGATCACACCGCGTCCTATTTCGTTATAGGGCGCTTGAAACGCAGACGACACGGACGATTAGCTCAGCGGTAGAGCACTTCGTTGACATCGAAGGGGTCACTGGTTCGATCCCAGTATCGTCCACCATGAATTCACCGGGCACCGCGCCCGCAACGTAACCCAAGGCGCAATCCGCGCGCCGCGACAGATAAGGATGAGCACCATGAAGGTTCGCAACTCCCTCCGTTCGCTCAAGCAGCGCCACCGCGATTGCCGCGTCGTGCGCCGTAAGGGCCGTGTCTATGTGATCAACAAGACACAGCGCAAGTTCAAGGCCCGTCAGGGCTAAGACCTGCGACAGCAGAATAGACAAGGGCCGCACCCACCCGGGCGCGGCCTTTTTCTTTGCCCGGGTGGCGCATCGGGTCTGGCCAAAGCGCGGTCCAGCGGGCTAGCCTTCCTTCATTGAACGTTCATCTAAAAATACAAGGAACACTTCGGATGACCCGCCTGCATTTCAAGCTGACCACGACTGCCGCATTACTTATTGGCGCGGCCTCACCTGCCTTGGCGCAGGACAATATTTGCGGCGACTTTGGTGAAAACGGCATCTGGATCGGGAACAGCCCCGAGAACTCGGACCTTGCGACCGCTGACAATTACCGCGAACAAATGGCGCTGGTGCTGGGCGGCAACGAGTATGTATCTCTCTTCACCCTGTCCGAACCAACTTCTGTCCGCGTCGAGGCCGAGGGCCGTGGATCGGGCGATCCGATCATTGATCTGTTGGATGGCACGGGCGGGATCATCCTCTCTGACGACGATTCCGGCGGAAACGCGGCCTCGCGCGCGGAAACCTTCCTTGAGGCTGGCACCTATTGCATGGCCATGCGCAGCTATGACGGCGGGCCGATGACGGCCTTTGTGCGCATCGGCCGCGAAGAACACGAGCCCCTGACAGCAGGGATTGTCGAAACCGGTGGCGGCAGCAGTGGCGGCTTTGGCAGCTGCTCCGAAGCGACACCATTCGGCCCGCTCGGCGGTTCGGTCAGCGCTTCGGTTAACGAAACACCCTATTACAGCTTCACACTCGATGCGCCCACAGCTGTGACCATCACTGCCGAGAACGAGAGCGCAGACCCTGTCATTACTCTCTATGATGCCAATGAAAACTACATTGCGGACAGCGACGACTTCGACGGGCTGAACAGCCGCCTTGATCTTGCTGAACCGCTCGCGGCTGGCACCTACTGCCTCGAAATGGCGGCACTCTCGGATGAGGACCTCCCGATTACTGTGACGATCAGTGCCTATGACGCCGAAGAGGCGATCATGTCACTCTACGATCGTGGCGAGCTGGCACCGCCGCTTGACGGATCTGTCGAGGTCACCGACCTCGGTGTGCTTCAGTCGCGCCTGCGTCAGGACGTACAGGCCACAACGGATGTGAAGTGGTTCACACTCACCATCGAAGATTCGGGGCTTCTGGTCGTCGAGGCGATCGGCGGAGGGGGCAGCGACCCGTGGCTGGTGGTCTACGATGATCTGGGACGCCTGATCGGCCAGAATGACGACTACGGTGACGGGCTTGATAGTCTGGTGATGTCCCGCATTCAGGAAGGCACCTACATTATCGGTGTGCGCCAGTACGAAGGCGGTCAGGGCCTGATCCGCCTGCTCGCCGAGCGCTATGTGCGTGCGCAATAGAGCCTTCGCCACTTGATAGAACGTAAACGCCCCGCCAATCGCAGGGCGTTTACAGTTCAGGTCCTTGCGCATCACGACCCAGACACCCTTGTCGTCCGTCAGATGCCGAAACGGTCGGAAACCGGCACGGGTGAGCAGGGCCTCGGCTGAGATGGTTGTTGCAAAAACAGCGTCGTAGCCATGCGCTTCTGCGCATTGGCAAAAAGCTTTGACAAGTCGCGAGGCGATTCCTTTGTTGCGCCGTTCCGGCGCCACGCAAAGCCAGATGATCCAAGGTGTTTCGCCATCCTCGGCCCCGTAGGACGGGCCGGCAAGCGTGCCGGAGCCGACGACATTGCCCGTCTCGTCGATAGCCACAAAACCGATGGGCAGGTCCTGACCAGACGCGCGCTCGGTCGCATCATGCGACGCAAACCCGGGGCCTGCGTCGCCGTAGTATTCGGGCCAGGTTGCAGCAAGCAGATGCGCGA
>CAXQAV010000403.1:0-4548 GCA_964221795.1 Luminiphilus sp.
ATTCCGATCCAGTTTCCGTCCTATATGCTGGCGGTCTTCCTGCTCCCGCTCTTCTACGGTGCATGGCGCTTTGTCGTTTTTCATGCAGCTGTCGGTCCGATACTGGCTGCATCCTTGACCAATGATCCCAACGAAATGCCTGCAATCTGGTGCCTTTTCTCGATCGGGATCATCTTGATCTCGATCAGCCCCTTCGTCCGCTACAGGGTGATGAAAGCGCATCGCCCCATGCGCGCAGCCTGAAGGACGCTGCCCCACGTCCCGCGCCGGGTGCCCCGATCATTTCCGGCTGCGTCGGATCGCATAAAGCGTGACGGGCGGACCCAATAGTTCAAAGGCAATCGTCGTGCCGATCGTGACCGCCATGATCGTTTCACCCCATTGGGGGAATTGTTCGGCTGCGACCAGTGCCATGCCGATGGCAACGCCTGCCTGAGGCAGCAGGGCAAGCCCGTACCAAGGTCTCTCATCCGCAGGCGCCCTGCCGAGCCACGCACCGATCCCGCCACCGGCAAGTCGCGCAAGAACCCTGAGCGCCATATAGGCGGCGCCGTATCCCCCGACGTGCAGGAGAGCATCGGTCTCAAGCATGGCACCCGCAAGGATAAAGAAAAGGATCATAAACGGCCACTGGATGTGCTCGATTTCATGGAAGGCCTTTGTATGGTGGCTGGCGCGGTTGATGATGATGGCACCAACGGTCATGCCGCTGATCAGATAGGAAAGATCCAGCCAGATCGCGAGGCCGGCGGTCAGGAAAGTGAGCGCCAGCGCCTCGACTTCGAGCGGTTCGCCACCTGAGAGGCGGCCTGTAATGGCAGCAGCCAGAAATCCGATCACAGCCCCGAGCAACAGGGAGCCACCGAGTTCGTGCAGAGAACCGGTCCAGAGCGATGCATCAGCGGCGCCCTGTAGCTGGCTGACCAGAACCAGCACGACACTGAAAGCAAGCAAGCCCCAGAGATCATCAATGGCAACTATGCCCTTCAGTGCATCCGTAAACCCGTTGCTGACACCTGATTGCCTGATCACGTCCTGCGTCGCTGCAGGTGCCGTTGCCGTGGCGACTGCCCCCAGCAGCAGTGCCAGACCCGGCTCCATCCCCAAGAAAATCAGCCCGGTGCTGACAACGACGATGGTCAGAATGACGACTGACACCGAGATAGCGAGAATAGCCCGCCCATGCGACCTGAGGCTTTCGCCGCTTAGCGATCCTCCCAGCAGGAATGCCACCATCGTCAGCGCAACGATCGACAGCAGTTCGTACCAGTTGGCGATCTCCGCAGGGATCAAACCGAGCCCCGCATCGCCAGCAAGGATACCGCACAACAACAGAAGGGTGACCCGCGGCAGCCGGGTGCGATGTCCGATCTGGTCGGCAGCCAGCCCCGCCGCAAAGAGGCCTGCGAGGGCCAGCAGGATATGCGCCATCTCGATCACCTACCTCCGTCTGCCGAGACCGGCACGCAGCAGGTTCCAAAGGCCGCGGATGTCTATGGCCGCAACTGCAATGCCAAGTGGTATCATCCAGAAACCGAGGACAGGCAGGAACCCGAGAACACCTCCGGCAACCAGCAATAGACCTAGAACCAAACGGACACCGGGCGGGATGTTGCGAGCAATCCAATCCACGGCCTGCCAACCACTTCTGCGCAGCGCGCCAAGCCTTCGATTGCGCTGAGGATCAACGGGAGGTGCGGATCTGTTCATAGCACCTGTGATGCGCCAAGAATCGATCGCTTTGCGTTGATATAGATCATGTCGCGCTGCGCATTCTGGCCTGTTTTGCCTCAGGGGCGATCAACAAGGGCGCAAATGATGTCGCGTCGATCACGCACTATGACATTCGGAGCTTGACTGGTTCGTGCCGTAAAGCCGTTCATTGCCCGGTCAGCTCCCTTACAACGCCGGCGATCAAACCGATTGGGCGGCCCTTTGCCGGATGACCTTGGTGAGCAATGGACCGCGATCCCCAAGAAAATGTTGCCTGACACCCGCTATTGATGAAAGAACCGTCAAACAGGGAAGCAAGGTCGAAAAGCATGAATAAACCCGGACTTGACGCGACAGATATCCGTATTCTGAGCGCAGTGCAGAAACACGGGCAGCTCAGCAAGACCCGGTTGGCCGAGATCGTCAATCTGTCCCCGACACCCTGCTGGGCGCGTCTGACCCGCCTCAAGGCCGCCGGGTTTATTAGCAGCTTTCACGCTGACATCGCGCTTGAGCGCGTCGTCGACTTCACACAGGTGATCGTGACCGTCTCGCTGACCCATCACCGCAAGGCGGACTTTGATAGGTTTGAGGCCATGATTATGGAGCGCGACGAAATCACGCTATGTGTCGCGACGGGGGGCGGTATGGACTATGTTCTGCATGTCTACACCCCCAGCATCGCGCGCTTTCAAGACCTCATGGAAGATCTGCTGTCTGCGGAACTCGGGATCGACCGGTACATGACCTATATCGTGACCCGTCGAATCAAATCGCGGCAACCCAATGTCGCAAAACTTATAGAGCGTGACGCTAAGTAACCCTACCCGTCCAAACGGACCTTTCCCGCGATAAAGATCGGTCTGTTTGGACCTCGAAATATATATTTTTCGGACCGCATACGCGCTGAAATCCGCATTAGAACCTCGCCAGATTTTCACTGTTCGGCCCGATGTGGCCCCATCGAAAAGGCGAGACACATGACACAAGCAGACGACTTCGGCTTCGGCACCCAGATCCGCAAGTCTCCCTATTTCGACGCGACCGTGCGTTGGGGAGCCAAAGGGTTTTCGGTCTACAACCATATGTATATCCCACGCGATTTCGGGGATCCCGAACAGAACTTCTGGAACCTCGTCAACGACGCGATCCTCTGCGACGTTGCGGTCGAGCGGCAGGTCGAGATCACCGGCCCCGATGCAGCGCGCTTTGTACAGATGCTCACACCGCGCGATCTGTCAAAGATGGCGGTTGGTCAGTGCAAATACATCCTGATCACCAATGCCGCTGGCGGTATTCTGAACGATCCGATCCTTTTGCGGCTGGCAGAAAACCACTTCTGGATCTCGCTGGCAGACAGCGATGTCCTGCTCTGGGCGCAGGGCGTTGCGGTGCATTCGGGCATGGATGTGCAGATCGGTGAACCCGATGTTTCGCCACTGCAGCTGCAAGGCCCCAAATCCGGTGAAATCATGCGTGCGCTCTTTGGCGACGCGATAATGGATCTGAAATACTACTGGCTGCGCGAAGTCGAGCTGGACGGCATCCCGCTGATCGTTTCGCGCACCGGCTGGTCGAGCGAGCTGGGCTATGAGCTCTACCTGCGCGACAGCACCCAAGGTGACGCGCTCTGGGAAATGATCATGGCGACCGGCATGGAATACGGTCTGAAACCCGGACACACTTCGTCGATCCGCCGGATCGAGGGGGGCATGTTGTCCTATCACGCAGATGCCGATATCAACACCAACCCGTTCGAGCTGGGCTTTGACCGGCTGGTCAACCTCGACATGGATGCAGAGTTCATCGGCAAAGCCGCGCTGCGTCGGATCAAGGACAATGGCGTGACGCGCAAGCAGATCGGGCTGATCCTGGACTGTGCTCCGCTAAAGGGACCAAACACCAAGTTTTGGGCGATCAACCATGCTGGCGAAACTGTCGGCAAGGTCACTTCAGCGGTCTATTCCCCACGGCTGGAACGGAACATCGCGCTGGCCATGGTGTCAGTTGACTGCGCCATGCTCGGCACAGAGCTCGAAGTCGTCACCAGCTCTGGCCCGACCCGCGCGGTTGTGACCGAAGTCCCGTTCTACGATCCGCGCAAATCGCTTGCCGTGGCCTGATCAGGAAGGGAACCCGCATATGTCGAACCTGTCAGTCCAGCTGCATTGGCACCGTACAACGCCCGACATGACGCCGGGAGCCTATTCGGCCGAACATACGGTCCAATACACCAACAGCATTGATCTTCTGGCTGATGCCGCCCCGGACTGGGGCGGCGATCCCGCCAACACCAATCCCGAACAGGCGCTGGCCGCAGCCTTGTCGAGCTGCCACATGATGACCTTTCTTGCGCTTTGCGCCAAGGCAGGCTGGCCGGTGGCGAGCTACCACGACTACGCAGAAGCCCATTTGGGCAAGAACCCGCAAGGGCAGATGTCGGTGACGCGGATTGATCTGCATCCGGTCGTAAGGTTCGACACAGGCTTTGCCGTCACCGAAGCAGAGATGGACGAGATGCAGGACCGCGCGCACCGCTACTGCTTTATTGCCAACACGCTGGCCGACAGCGTCGAAGTCAATGTCCTGCATCCGCCCAACATCATCCACCGGCGCGACGGGGTTCACCATGTTGCAGCATGACCTGGATGCGCGCGGCATTCTGCGGCTGACGCTGGACGATGGCGCAAGGCGCAACCCCTTGTCCGAGGCGATGCTGAACGCACTTGGCGCTGCATTTGTGCAGGCGGGCAGTGATCCGCAAGTGCGTGTCATCATCCTCGCGGCAAACGGCCCGGCATTCTGTGCAGGCCATGACCTCAAGGAGATGACCGC
>CAXQAV010000404.1:0-18135 GCA_964221795.1 Luminiphilus sp.
CTTCTCGCCGTGGCTCTGCTTGGTTCCGGGTTTCTGTCTCATCTCCACTCCTTGGTGGTTACGATGTGCCAGAAACCCTCTCTTATCAAATCAACCTAAACTGTCCCACTGGAGCTGACGTTAGACAGTCCAATCGCACACGTGCGCTCCGCTATGCGGATCAGGCGTAGGCGTTTCTGACGGAAGGTCTGCGCAAACGTGGCCTGCTAGAGAACACTGTCGTGATTTTCACGTCAGATGAATCCAGAGAGCCAGGCCACGGCAGCAGTATTGAAAACGAGATCGTTCTAAATTGGTTGCCGTTTATTGTTCTACACCCTGAGGGCTCCGACGGGGTTTTTGATTGGCCGGTAGGGGCCAGAGATTTTCGTGAGATTGTCCTGCGTGTCATGAAGCGGGCGAACGCTGAAAGCGTTGGCCGACCTCCCTGATCAGCAAACACCCTTGGTGTTTGGCAACTACCTCAACGCGCGCAGAGTCTGGTTCGAAAAAAAATGAGCGGCGCTTACTTGCCTGCTTCACACAGAATTTCCTGTGCGCGGTTTTCACAGGCGTAGATGATTTGACCTCATTGGGGAATCAACAGGCGGATCAGGTTGTACAAGTACCGGCTTTGCAGGCGGTGTTTAGGGCGCATGAACCGCGCCTCTGAATAAGTGGTTGAGTCGGCCTCAAACCTGCCGTTGGTGCTGTCAGACTAATGCGCACCAGTCTCCACTAGGACAGTCGCTCTGTCCCTTATATCGCGCCGAGTTCGCGCCACTCGACAATAGCGGCGGAGCGGTAGGCTTTGAAATTTGGTCTGCTGGAGAGACTGCGATCCAAATTGAAACGGTTTGAGACAGAGGCGTGAACCGCGGCGAATTTCTGTAAATTTCGCATGCGTCGAAAGCGCAACATGGCCCGCTCCCTACGTCGAAATGTGATGTGTGAATTCTCGGCTCGCTTGTTGAGCCAGCGACCCGTTTCTTGGCGATCCGGCGTGCAGATTTCTTTGAGTGCTGCACCGTATGAGCACAATTTGTCCGTCACAAAAGGGCGGAAAGCGGGCAAGCGCTGCATTAGGTCCCAACGTCCGCTGTGGGCCGATAGCAGACATCAACATAACAACGACCAGCGGCAACTTAGTCCGTATAGCGGTCTCTCGAGGCGAGCCAAGCGAACGTTTGCCCTAGGCTGCAGTCCTCCAATCCGTCTCATCAGAGTAGTACATCGTGCCCTTCACCGAAGACCTTGCGGACCGGCTGATCGACTTCGACTGGGATCCCGAATCAGGTAGTGAACCTCAAGCAACTGGAGTGCTAGGGCGGCAGGCGGGCTGTCACGCCGCAGCCACTGCACCTTCATCCGCGCGATAAGACACATCCGCCCAGATCGGCAGGTGGTCAGAGGCAATTCTGGCCAGCGGGCTTTCATCGACGCCCGCATCCCGCAGTGCCAGATTGCCGCCCAAGGCGATGCGATCCAGAGCGGCCACCGGACGCGCTGCATGAAAACTGCGACCCGGCGCATAGAGCTTCAGCTTGCCTGACAGCGGCTCGAAACCGCGCCGCGCAGCCCATTCGTTCATATCCCCGACCAGGGCCACATCGCGGGTGCAGAGGAAATGGGACACGATCCTTGCAAGCTGCCTGCGACGCGACGAGCGCAAGAGCCCGAGGTGCAGACCCACAAGAGTTGGCCCGCCAGCAAGCGTGACGGCCACGGCCCCGCGCGGCTCGACCCCCGGCAGGGTCAGGCGTTCAACGCGCTTCACGGCGAGCGATTTGCGCAACAGAATGGCATTCCCGTGCCAGCCAAGGCTCACATTGTTGGCGGCGACATCAACAACTTCAAAGTCCGTGTGTTCGGCAATCAACCCGCGCGGAATAGCGGCAGGACGCGGACCAAGCCGGTGATCGGCCTCTTGCAGTGCGATGACATCCGCGCCAAGCTTGTTGATAACATCAAGTATCCGACCGGGGTGCCGTGCCCCGTCAAGGCCGCGCGCCTTGCGGGTATTGTAGCTCGCTATGCGATACTGTCGATGTGTTTCAGCCTGTGCCATAAGACACATATAGGTACCGAAGACGCCCGGTTACAGGAGATGGGGCCATATGTTCAACCCGCTGCGCAAACACGGGACCTTGCTGACAAGCATCTGGACCCTGCTTTTGCTCTCTGCCATTGCCGCAGGGTTTGAACAACGATGGGCGCTGAGCTTTGTGGCCATTGCCACGCTCGGTCTGGCGATTGCTCCGCTTTTCCTCGCACGGCGGTTTGAAATCACCCTGCCCGTCCCCTTCGTTGTCGCGATCACCGTCTTTCTGGTGGCGTCGGTCTTTATGGGCGAGGCCTTTGATTTTTACGAACGTGTCTGGTGGTGGGATATTGCCCTGCACGGATCATCCGCCATTGGTTTCGGTCTGGTGGGCTTTCTCTTTGTCCTGATGATGTTCGAAGGCGACCGCTACGCCGCACCCTCGTGGGCGATCTGCTTTCTGGCTTTCGCGCTCGCCGTGACAGTCGGCGCCCTTTGGGAGATTTTCGAATACGCCATGGACAGCCTCTTCGGCCTGAACATGCAGAAATCGGGCCTCGACGACACGATGGGCGACTTGATCGTCGACGTGGTCGGTGCGGGCTTCACCAGCGTCCTTGGCTATATGTATTTCTTCGCCAAGGAACGCTCTCTCCTGATCTGGCCGCTCGAGCGCTTTGTGGCGCTCAACAAGCGTCTGTTCCGCAAATGGCGCTAGAGCTTGCGCGGTTGGCCGTCACGCGCTGCCGCATCGGCGGCATCGGCAAGGACCTGTGCCCGAAGCCCGTCTTCCCCTGAGGGCGAGACGGCCGCGCCAGTCGTCAGCGCCTCGACGAAATGCATCATCTCGGCACCGTAGGCAGCCGCGTAACGCTCAAGGAAAAACGGCTCGGGCGTCGCTTTGCGCATGCCTGCGCCATTCGCCAGTTCGACCGTAGTTTCCAGCACATTGTCGGCGCGCAGCATCCCGGTACTGCCATGCACCTCGATCCGCTGGTCATAGCCATAACTCGCACGGCGCGAGTTCGAGATCTGGGAGAGCTTGCCGCTCGCCGTCTTGAGCGTGACAACAGCCGTATCAAAATCGCCAACCTCGCCGATTTCGGGATCAACCAGACAAGATGCGGCAGCGGTCAGTTCCACGGGCTCCTCACCCAGCAGGAACCGCGCCATATCAAGGTCATGGATCATCATGTCACGGAAAATCCCGCCCGAGGTTTTGACATAGCCGATCGGCGGCGGCGCAGGATCGCGCGACAGGATCGTAACGATCTCGACATTGCCGATCACCTGATCGGCGATCTGGCGCTGCAGATGTGCGAAATGCGGATCGAACCGGCGGTTGAAGGCCACCATGAAGGGCACGCCAGCCCTTTCGACTGCGGCAAGGCAATCGTGAATACGCGCGACCGAAAGATCGATGGGCTTTTCACAAAAGATCGCTTTGCCCGCAGCGGCTGCCTGATGGATCAGGTCATAGTGCGTGGTGGTCGGCGTCCCGATGATGACGGCGTCAATCCCCGGATCATTGATCAGGGCATCCGCATCCATGACCTTGGCCCCCAACTTGGCCGCAAGCGCTTCTGCCGCAGCGGGCATGGCATCGGCCACGGCCACCGCACGCGCGTCTGTCATGCCACGCAAAGTCGCCCCGTGGACCTGCCCGATGCGACCACATCCCAGAATGCCGATGTTGATCATCCTATTCGCCTTTCAATGTGCGCAAGACCACGCGCGCTGCCGCCATGACGGGGTCATGGGTTTCCTTGAGGATCGTCACCCGATCAAAGCGGTCGGGATCAGCATTCACCGCCCGACGCAACGCCTGCCCGAAAGCCATGCGCAGTTCAGTGCCGATGTTGAATTTGCAGATGCTGGTATTGCGCGCCAATGCCTTGCGCTGCGCCACCGGCACGCCTGACCCGCCGTGGATCACCAGCGGAACATCTGTTGCCGCCTGAATGGCCGCGATACGCGCCTCGTCCAGCCCGCCTTCCTTGTCCTGCTGGAGATGGACGTTACCGACCGAAATCGCCATTGCATCAACGCAGGTCTCGGCTGCAAACCGCGCCGCCTCCTGCGGATCAGTGCCAGCAGAAGCCTCGCCACCGGAGTAGCCGACAAAGCCGATCTCGCCCTCGCAAGAGATGCCCGCTTTATGCGCCATTTCAACGATTTGGCGCGTCTCCTTAATGTTATCTGCCAAAGGCTTTCGCGAGCCGTCGAACATCAACGAGGTAAAGCCGCTGTCCAGCGCCTCGGCGCATTCGTCATAGGTGTAGCCGTGGTCCAGATGGGCCACGACCGGCACAGATGCATTCTCGGCCAGATACCGGAACATCTTGCCCAGCACGGGCAGCGGCGTATGGGCACGGCAACCGGGGCCTGCCTGCAGGATCACCGGACAGTTCTCGGCCTCGGCTGCGGCGACATAGGCGCGCATGTCTTCCCAGCCCAGACAGACCAGCCCACCCACGGCATAGCCCTGCTGCAGGGCGGGTTGCAGCACATCCTTCAGAGTCACGAGGCTCATTTGAACTTGGCGATCATGTCTTTGATGCCCGGGATCGTTTCGATCTGATAGGCATGGGTTGGCTGGAAATACTGGATCAGGCTGCGCTGGCTGAGGCCGCCAAGGATCGTGAAATAATACATCTGATAGCCCGGCAGCACCGCGCAGGGGTGATAGCCCTTGTCGAGACAGATCGTCGAGCCGTCCACGATGTGATAGGCATCCCCCGGCTTGCCATCCTCGCGCTGTAGCATCTGCACCCCCGAGCCGTGGTTCGGCTTGAATCGGAAGTTATAGGTCTCGTCATGCCGGGTCTCGTCCGGCAGACGGTCGGTGTCGTGCTTGTGCGACGGGAAACCCGACCAGCCGCCCTCGCCCACTGTGAACAACTCCGACACCAGCAATCGCCCGACCTTGTCGTGGTATTTAGTGCCGAGGATATGCTTGATCTTGCGATGGGTCTTGGTGTCGTCAGAGCCGTATTGCACAAGGTCCAGCTCGTCCTTGCGCACGGCAAAGGCCTCCAGCACCTTGTTGTATTTCGCACCGCAGACAAAGACCTCGGCCTCATCCGAGGTGCAGACCATTTCGGCCTTGGCCGCTGTCGGCACATAGACGCCCTCCGGTTCGCCATCCCAGACGTCCTCGACCCGCTCACCGATGCCATCGGCCTTGAATCCTTCGATATTGATATCGACGGTTCCCGTAGCTGGCACGATGCAGGTCTCATAGCCGGGGACAGCATATTCGAAGGCCTGCCCCTTCTTCAGCTTGACGATGTTGAAGTAATTGAGCGGCACCAGCGGATCATCCACATCCACAATCGGTTTGTTCTGGTTGTCATAGGGTGGAATGTGCATCTTCAGTTCCTCTCACGCATCCGTCGGGCCGGGGTGGTCGGCCATGAATTTCATCAATGTTGTGGTATCAGCCATGGCAGGCGCACAGCCCGGCCGCGAGACCGTGACCGAGGCACAGGCCGAACCGCGCAGGATCGCATCGCGCAGGCTTTGCCCCTCGGCCAACCCTGTCACCATGCCAGCCATAAAGCTGTCGCCGGCCCCTGTGGGCTTCAGCGCCTCGACCGGCCAGATACCGGTGTGGATTTCCGCGCCACCCGCAAAGGTCACGGCCCCCTTCTCGCCCATCTTGTAGACGACGATGGTTGCCGTGCTTTCGGCAAGCGCTCTGGCCTTGGCGAGGCCCTTTTCGATGCCGCCCGCCATAAAGCCGAACTCTTCGTCATTCCCGACGATCATGTCAGAGGCCGCCGCCGCACGGCTCAGCACCTCTTCGGCGACCTGCGGCGTAGGCCATGAATATGGGCGATAGTCCACGTCGAAGATAATTGGCAAACCGGCAGCCCGTGCGCGATCAAAGGCGTCAAGAGTCGCACTGCGCGAAGGTTCAGCGGCAAAGACCGTGCCCGCCGTGATCAGCGCACCGAACTTGCCGTAGTCAACGGCGGCCACATCCTCCGCATCCATCTGAAAATCCGCCGCCCCGTTGCGGTAGATCACATTGCGGTGCCCTTCGACGCGGCTTTCGTAGAAGGCCAGCGAGTTGCGGTATTCGCCTCCGATCGGCTTCACGTATTCAGTGCCGACGCCGTAGCGTTTGAGCTGCCCGATGCAGTAGCTGCCGACACTGTCATCTGACACGCGCGTCACCAAAGACGCCTGCCCGCCCAGTTTGCAGATACCGGCCGCGATATTGGCAGAGGACCCGCCCAATCCGACACTGACCCGCTCGGCATCCTCGACGGCGACACCGGGATCGGTGAAAAAGTCGATCCCTGCCCGCCCGATGACCAGAAAGTTGTTCTGGCGGATACCTGTCAGCAGATCCGTCATCAGACGCCTTTCCGCTGATTTGGACGGCTGGATTCCCAATCGACATGGGCCGCGCGGACCTTGTCAGAGGTGGTGATATGCGGCGTGCCCACTTCCCACCATGCGTGCCCTTCGGTGGTCCAGCCCTCGTAAGGATCAACCTGCATCGCGATCACATAGGTCCGGCTCGAAGCCTTGGCCCGCTGGAACGCAGCTTCCAGTTCTGCCGGAGAGCTGACCGTCTCGGCTTCGGCCCCCATTGCGCGAGCATGGGCTGCAAAGTCCACGCTGACTTGGGTGGTGGCCGTCGGCGTATCGGCGATGAGATTGTTGAAACTCTCGTTTCCGGTGTTGTTCTGCAGCTTGTTGATGACTGCGAAACCGCCGTTGTCCAGCACCAGGATGATCAGCTTTTTATCAGTGAGAACAGATGAATAGATGTCAGAATTCATCAAAAGATACGACCCGTCACCGGTAAAGACGATGGTATCGCGCTCCGGCTCCATCTGGCTTTGCGCAATGCGCGCACCCCAGCCGCCGGCAATCTCGTAACCCATGCAGGAAAAGCCGAATTCGACATCCACGGTGCCGATATCCAGCGTCTTCCAGTTGGCCGTCACCTCGGCAGGCAGACCACCTGCAGCAGCGACGACCCTGTCGCGCGGATCGCAGAGGCGGTTCACTTCGCCAATCGCCTGCGCATAGGACGCAGGGCCATTCCCGACGCGGGTGTTCTCGGCCACATAATCATTCCACTTCGCCCGCTCCGCCTGCGCTCTGGCCGTCCAATCGGCAGGCGCACGGTAGCCCGCGATGGCCTCAGCCAGAGCAGGCAGACCCTTCTTGGCATCGCCGACCACCGTGGTGGAGAGATGCTTGGCCGCATCATGCCGCCCGACATTCAGGCCGATGATCTTGGCGTCCTGCGCAAAGGCGGTCCATGAGCCGGTGGTGAAGTCCTGCAGACGGGTGCCAACGGCCAGAATGACGTCCGCCTCTTCGGCAATGGTGTTGGCAGATTCAGACCCGGTGACCCCGATCGGGCCGATGTTCAGCCCGTGGTCATGCACCAGATTGGCGCGGCCCGCGATGGTCTCGACAACGGGAATACCCGTCGCCTCGGCAAAGGCGGTCAGTTCGGCAACAGCATCACCGTATTGCACCCCGCCACCGGCAATGATCATCGGACGTTTGGCCGCCCTGAGCAAAGCAGCCGCGTCCGCGACTTCGCGCGCGTCGGGCGCCTGACTGCGGATGCGATGCACGCGCTTGTCAAAGAAACTGACAGGATAGTCATAGGTCCAGCCCTGCACGTCCTGCGGCAGACCGATGAAGGCAGGGCCGCAATCGGCGGGGTCCAGCATGGTGGCAAGGGCCGCAGGCAGCGACTGGATGACTTGCGCGGGATGGGTGATGCGGTCCCAGAACCGGCTGACCGCTTTGAAAGCGTCATTGGTGCCAAAGGTCGGGTTCCCGAAATGCTCGAGCTGTTGCAGCACCGGATCAGGCAGGCGCGTCAGAAAGGCATCACCGCAAAGCATCAGCATGGGCAGGCGGTTTGCATGCGCCAAAGCCGCCGAAGTCAAAAGATTCGCCGTCCCCGGTCCGGCAGAGGCCGTGCAGAACATGAAACGACGGCGTAGCCACGCCTTGGCATAGCCCGCCGCGGCGAATCCCATCCCCTGCTCGTTCTGACCACGATAGAGTGGCAACTCCTCACGATGAGTATAAAGCGCTTCGCCCAGACAGGTCACATTGCCATGTCCGAAAATACCGAAACCACCGCCGCAAATGCGTGTTTCGACCCCGTCGATCTCGATCCACTGGTTGGCCAAGAACCGAACGATGGCCTGCGCTGTCGTCAGCGTGACAGTTTCCCCTGGCTGCCCCATGAATTCCCCCCTCAGCCTGCACGAAATGAGTGCTGGTCACGATTGCATATTGACCTGCGACCACGATTGACGATACCAAAATTGCAACCGGTTGCAAACGGTTTTTGGGAGGTTGCCGAAATGGCAGAGATCGGGATCGGCATTGTCGGTGGCGGCTATATGGGCAAGGCGCATGCCGCAGCTTACAGCGCCGTCGCAACACTGTTCGACACGGCCCTGCGCCCCCGCCTCGAAATGGTCTGCGCCACATCGGATGTGTCCGCCGAACGCTACCGCGCCGCTTTCGGGTTCGCACGCGCCACTTCGGATTGGTCGGAACTGGTCAACGACCCGCAGGTCGAGGCCGTCGTCATCGCCTCGCCGCAGTCCACCCACCGCGAGATTGCCCTTGCCGCCTTTGCGCTCGGCAAGCCTGTCTTTTGTGAAAAACCGCTGGGCGCGTCGCTCGCAGATTCGGAGGCGATGGTCAAAGCCGCAGAGGACAGCGGTGCCATCAACATGGTGGGCTTCAACTACATCCGCACCCCTGCTTCGCAATTCGCACGCCAGCTGATCGTCGAAGGCCGCATCGGTGCAATCACCTATTTCCGCGGCGAGCATACCGAGGACTTTCTTGCCGACGCCACGGCGTCCGGCGACTGGCGCACGCAAGGTGCGGCCAACGGCTGTATGGGCGACCTTGCCCCGCATATGATCAACGGCGCGCGCGCACTGGCGGGTCCGATCACATCGCTTTGTGCGCAGGTCGAAACCGTCCACGCCACGCGCGGCGGGCAGCCTGTCACCAACGACGATCAGGCGCAGTTCATGTGCCGGTTCGAGAACGGCGCGCAGGGGCATCTCTTTTTCTGCCGCGTCGCGACGGGTCGGAAGATGGGCTATGCCTATGAAATCCATGGCACCAAGGGCCAGATCCGTTTCGATCAGGAGGACCAGAATGCACTCTGGCTCTATACGATGGACGGGCCAGAGGCCGAACGCGGTTTCCGGAAGATCCTGACGGGACCGGCCCACCCCGACTATCAGGCCTTCTGCCTCGGGCCAGGGCATGGCACCGGCTATCAGGATCAAATCATCATCGAGGCGAAGGATTTCCTGACCGCCATCACCTCGGGGCAAAACATCTGGCCGACCTTTGCGGAAGGCTGTGAGGTCAACCGTGTCGTAACTGCCGCATTGGATTCCAGCGCCAAAAGGGCCTGGGTCAATGTGGCCGACTATTAGAAAGCAAGAGACATGATCAAGATCGGCAACGCGCCCTGCTCATGGGGCATCGAATTCGCCTCGGACCCCGCTTACCCCACGTGGCAGTCGGTCCTGAGCCAATGCGCGCAGGCGGGCTACAAGGGGATCGAACTGGGTCCCATCGGATATATGCCCGAAGAACCTGCCGTGCTGCGCGAGGAACTCGACAAGAACGATTTGTCGATCATTGGCGGCGTAGTCTTCCGTCCGTTCCATGATCCCGCCAAATGGGACGAGGTGATGGACGCCTCGGTCCGCACCTGCAAGGCACTGGTCGTACATCGCGCGCAGCATCTGGTGCTGATCGACAGCATCTCGCCCCGCCGCGCCCCCACCGCAGGCCGCGCGGATGAGGCCGAGCAGATGGATGACGCCGAATGGTCCGCTTTCCGCGACCGGATCGCCGCAATCGCCAAGATGGGGACCGAGGAATACGGGCTGACCGTCGGCATCCACGCCCATGCTGCAGGCTTTATCGACTTCGAGCCCGAGTTGGAGCGCCTGCTGGACGAAGTGGACGACAACATACTCAAGATCTGTTTTGACACGGGCCACCACTCCTATGCGGGTTTTGATCCCGTGGCCTTCATGAAGCGGCACATCGACCGGATCAGCTATATGCACTTCAAGGACATCGATCCGGTGGTCAAAGCCGATGTGGTCGCCAACCGCACTGATTTCTACAAGGCCTGTGGTCAGGGTATCTTCTGCAACCTGGGCAAAGGCGATGTGGACTTCCCTGCTGTGCGCCAGATCCTGCTGGATGCGGGGTTCGAGGGCTGGTGCACCGTCGAGCAGGACCGCGACCCGTCCATGCCCGGCACGCCGCTTGAGGACGCCGAGGCCAACCGCAAGTATCTTGAGTCCATCGGCTTCTAGACCGTCACCAGTCTGGCGGCTGTATGTACAGCTGCCATACGCGAGCCATACGCCAGCCATACGCTGTCTGGCAGGCCCAAACCGAAGAAAGTTCAGACTATGGCAAAACTGAAATGGGGCATGATCGGCGGCGGCGAAGGCAGTCAGATCGGACCGGCACACCGCTTGGGCGCACGCCTGGACGGGCTGTTTGATTTCACCGCTGGCGCGCTGGATCACCGCGCGGAATACGGCATTGATTACGGCAAGCGCCTCGGCCTTGGCGACCGCGCCTATGGCAGCTGGCAGGATATGCTTGAAGGCGAGAAAAAGCGCGATGACAGGGTTGATCTGGTGACCGTGGCGACGCCGAATGCGACCCATTTTGAGATCACCAAGGCCTTCTTGGAAAACGGTTTCCATGTGCTTTGTGAAAAGCCGATGACGATGACCGTCGAAGAAGGTGAGGAGATTGTCGAGATTGCCAAGAAGACCGGCAATATCTGCGCGGTCAACTACGGCTACACCGGATATTCGCTGGTCCGGCACATGCGGGCGATGGTCGCCCGTGGTGACATCGGCAAAGTCCGACTGGTCAACGCCGAATTCGCGCACGGCCACCACGCCGACGCCACCGACGCCGACAACCCGCGTGTCCGCTGGCGCTATGATCCGGCGCAGGCGGGTGTCTCGGCCCAGTTCGCTGACTGCGGCATCCACGCGCTCCATATGGCGAGCTTTGTGACAGGTCAGGAAGTGACGAAATTGTCAGCAGATACAGTGTCTTGCATCGATGTGCGCACGCTGGAGGATGACGCCATGGTCAACTTCCGCATGGATGGCGGCGCGGTCGGGCGGCTCTGGACCAGTTCCATTGCGATTGGCCGCCAGCACGGGCTGGGCATTCAGGTCTTCGGCGAGACCGGCGGCTTGCGCTGGAGCCAGGAACAGCCCAACCAGCTTTACTACATGCCTCTCGGCGGACGTTTGCAGGTCATCGAACGCGGCGAGGCGAACCTCTCTCCCGAGGCTGACCGCACCACGCGCGTCACCATCGGCCATGCCGAGGGCATGCCGCTCGCCTTTGCCAATATCTACACCGATCTGGCCGAGGTGATCAGCGCCCGCAAAGAGGGCCGGATGATGGACCCTGCTGCAAACCTCTACCCACGGGCAGAGGACGGGCTGCGGTCGATGGCGGCAGTCTACGCGGTCGCTGAATCAGGAAAGAAGGACGGTGCGTGGCTGGATGCGCGCCCACCGATGTTCCGCTAGGCAAACGTCAAGGAAGGGGGCGCAGCGTGCCCCTTTCCACCACCGTGCAACCGAACATCCGCGCCTCGGGATAGCAGGTATCATCGCGGAGGATCGCCTCGATCAGCTCGATGGACGAGTTGATGATTTCGGGGATCGGGTTGCGGATGGTTGTGAGGTTGATGTTCTCCCAACCGGCCATTTCCATGTCGTTCAATCCGATAATCCCGATATCTCCGGGCACGCTCAGTCCCTTGGCCTGGATCGCCGACAGCGCCCCGATCGAGAGGACATCGTCACCACAGAAATAGGCTTCGGCAGGCGCGTCCTGCAACAGGCGCAGCATCTCGGCCCGCCCTGCATCAAATGAATAGTTGCTGGCAAAGCTGACAGTCCAGGAGATGCGCGCATCCGAGGCCACAACTTCGGTGAAACCCTTCAATCGGTCCTGGGTCGAGGTCGCAGTTTCCGGCCCGCCAAGGAAAGCCAATCGTGTATATCCGCGTGCGATGAGCGTCTTGGCTGCAAGTCGCCCCGCTTCGATGTTGTCGATCCCCAGAACGTTGACTTTTGGACTGGCCGACAGACGACCGAATGAATGGACCACCGGCACACCGGCATCTTTAAACGCTTCGGCAAAACTGGCTGGCAGCGTCGATGAGGCGACAATCACCCCGTCTACCGAATAGGCCCGCAACATGCGAATGGAATTTGCAGGATCAGTCTCATCCGTGAGATTGACCAGCAAAGGCCGCAGCCCGCGCGACTGCAGCCCGCGCGTGAACCGGTCAAAGACATCCAGAAAGATCGGGTTGTGAAAGTTGTTTGACACCAGCCCGATCAGCTTGGTTCGCCCTGTGGTCAGGGACGAGGCCAGCGCATTGGGGCTATAGCCTAACTCCGTCGCGGCTTTCTCGACCTTTGAGCGGGTCTTGGCGCTGACCGATGCGCCCTCGGTGTAGGTGCGCGAGACCGCAGAGCGCGACACACCCGCGCGCTCTGCAACGTCCTTGAGGGTCACCGCCACCGTCGTTCATCCTTTGCCAGATCTGTCCGCCATCTCTGCCTGTTTTCGCACAAGGTCCCAGTCAGCGGTTGCGAATTTCCAGCAGGCGATGCCCGCAAGCGCAAAAAATAGCAAGGCCCAGAAGGTCTGGCCGTTCAAAAACTCGACCAATGCCCAAAGAATGGGCACGATCACTGTCGCAACGCGCCGCCAGACCGGCAGGAAGAAGGGCACCGCCAAGTCAAATAACTTGGCAAGCTCATGCCGCACCTTCGTACTCCGCACCCGTCTTGGCACCTGTGATGTAGGACACCACGTCCTGCCCGTCAGTCTCTTCCTTCTTGAGGTTGGCGACGATCCGGCCACGGCGGAACACGACGATCCGGTCCACCAGATCCATGACCTGCCGCATGTTGTGGCTGATCAGGATGAGCGGCTCGCCCTGCTCTTTCAGGGTGCGGATGATGGTTTCGACCTGCGCGGTTTCCTGCACGCCCAGCGCCGCGGTCGGTTCATCCATGATCGTCAGCTTGGAGTGGAACGAAGCCGTCCGCGCGATGGCCACACATTGCCGCTGACCACCGGACATATTCTGGATCGTGTTGCGGATGTTCGGGATTTTGACGCCGGTCTTTTCCAATGCGGCGAGGGTATCCTCACGCATCGCCTTGTAGTCGAGAAACCGGAACGGCCCCAGCCAGTCCCATTTGGTCTTTTCACGGCCCAGAAACAGGTTGTCAGGTACATCCAGCGCATCGGCGAGCGCGAGGGTCTGGAACACCGTTTCAATCCCCGCCTCGCGTGCATCCAGCGGACCTGCAAAGTTGACCTCCTTACCGTCAAAGATCACCTTGCCGCTGGTGCGCTGTTCGACGCCAGTGATCTGGCGAACGAAGGTCGATTTGCCTGCACCGTTGTCGCCCATGATGGCCACATGCTCGCCTTTGCGCAGGACAAAGTTGGCATCGCTCAGGGCATGCACACCGCCGTAGTGTTTGGTGAGGCCCTTTGTTTCGAGAATGATATTGCTCATGTCTGCCTCCTCCCCTAGCTTCGCGCCGCTGCACGTTCCTGGCGCATCTTGTCCAGAACAACCGCCGCAATGATGATCGCGCCCATGGCCATCAGCTGGTAGAAGGCGTCGAGTTTGACGTAGGTAAAGCCGGACTGGATCACGCCAAAGACCATGGCCCCCAACACTGTCCCCGGAATGGACCCGCGCCCGCCGGTCAGACTGACCCCGCCGATGACGGCCATGGCGATTGCATAGAGCTCATAGAAGATCCCCATGCCCGACTGCGCTGTCAGGTTTTTGGAACTCAGGACGATGGCTGCAAAAGCGGCCAGCATCGAGGCGATCATGTAGACGCGCACCTTGTGGCGCTGTACGTTGATACCCGACATCCTTGCGGCGTCCTCGTTGGAGCCGATGGCATAGGTGTGTTTGCCGTGCAGCGTATAGCGCATGATGATGTGCATTAGCACCGCCAGCGCAATGAACCAGAAGACCGGCATCATGCCTGCGCCAATCGCGGCAAAGCTCTCGGTCGGGAAAGAGACCGGCTGACCGCGTGTCCAGGCCTGCGCAATGCCGCGGCAGATCAGGAACATGCCCAGAGTCGCAATAAAGGGCGGAATACGTGTGTAAGCGATCAACGCCCCGTTGATGCCACCAATCAGCGCGCCGAAGAGCAGCCCGACAATCACCGGCACAATCACCGGCAGATCAAAGGCCCATGCGTCGAAGACCGCCTTGGGGTTCGGGTTGCCGTTGACCAGTTCGGTCTGCGCGAAGGACATCACGATCATCGCCGTTGCGCCGACCAAAGGCCCAGATGACA
Organism: Luminiphilus sp.; assembly: GCA_964221795.1. Lineage (GTDB taxonomy): Bacteria > Pseudomonadota > Alphaproteobacteria > Rhodobacterales > Rhodobacteraceae > Yoonia. The sequence goes on from CAXQAV010000404.1 coordinate 14,461, forward strand.
GGTCGATCCCGCCCGAAATGATGACTTGCGTCACGCCAAGCGCGATAATCCCGATAATCGAGACCTGCAGGATGATGATCTTCAAACGGGCTTCGTTGAAGATCGTGTCAAAACGGTCCTGCGTATCAAACAGAAAGCTCTGGTTATCCATATAGGGCAGCACCTGCCCCAGAATTTCGAAGATGATCACGATGATGATCAGCGCGAGGAAAATATTCAACTCGCCCGGAAGCGATCGCTTCTTCTTGTCATAGGTTAGTCCGCCTATGCCGTGCGACGTATCGGCCATCTGTCTATCCCCTTCTGTCGTGTTTCACTGCTCTCGCGCGGCAGCGTGGGTAGACAGCGCCGTGGCGCTGTCCACTGTCTCAACACATCCGTTTATTGGAAGTCGGCTGCGTTCTCGGGAGTAACGAGGATGAACGGGATGAAGACGGTCTTGTCGACATCCTTACCAGCGGCGAGCGCCAGTGCTGTATCGATCGAGCCGGCACCCTGACCTGCCAGATCCTGGAAGACGGTGACGTCCAGATCACCGGCTGCCATGGCAACCAGCGCGTCGGGTGTTGCGTCAACGCCACCGACCTGCACATCAGCCATGTCAATGCCGTTTGCCTTCATCGCCTGGATCGCACCGACAGCCATTTCGTCATTGTTCGCAATCACAAAGTCGAATGGCTCGCCCGAGGACATCCAGTTTGTCATCAAGTCCTGAGCCTCGTCGCGCGACCAGTTGGCGGTCTGCTCGTCGATCAGGGTCATGAAGTTACACATGTCCATGCCGATGACGTCATGCACGTCCTTGGAGCGCTGCACTGCAGCCTGGTTGGACAGCTGGCCGTTCATCAGATAGCCGCGTGCGCCACCCGACTTGCCTTCTGCGCGCAGGTTACGGCAGATCTGGAAGGCCTGAAGCGTGCCGGATTCAATCTCGTTGGAAGCCACAAATGCCTGACCCTCAGGCAGTGTGTCCATGTTGACCGGCTGGCGGTTGACGTAGACCAGCGGCACACCCGCTGCAGCGGCAGCATTCGACATGGCTTCGGTCGCGTTGGTGTCGACAGCATTGACGATGATCGCATCCACGCCCGAGGCGATGAAGTTGTTGATCTGATCAAGCTGGCGCGCCACGTCATCCTGTGCGTCTTCCATCTGGAGCGTCACACCATCGAGAGTCTCGATATGTGCTGTCATGCCGTTACGCATGATGGTCAGGCCGTTGTCATCGAAACGCGCGATGGATGCGCCGATGTTCTGCGCCATGGCAGTGCTGCCCATCATCAGAGTTGTCAGACCTGCAACTACAAGAATCTTTTTCATTGGTTTCCTCCCAAAAGTCGTGCCCGGTACACGGTTCATTTTTCCGGGGCCCCGGTGGGGCGATTGGTTCATCACGCCGCGCCTGCTGTCTCCTCCGTCAGTTGCGATGTGATGAATGCGAAAGATCCGGCCAGCGCACTGACCGGATCGGTTAACTTGCGGATTTCTTCGGAAAAGGCCTCGACCGAGATCGGGCCATCGTAGCCGTCAGCGATCAGCGCGCGGAGTTGGGCGATATTCCCGAGCCGGTCGCCCGCATCAACCAGAACCCGGTGGGCGTCCTGCATTTCTTCGACAGCAACAGAAGGATCGACCACCCCCGAGACATGAACCATCGCCGTCTGCGCGGCAACAACCTGCGTTTCACCGGCCAAACAATGGTGGAAAGTGTCGTGCACGATGGCAAAGCAGCTCGGACTACCCATATCCGACAGCACCGAGACCACATCTTCCTTGAAGCGCAGCGTGCTGGTCGGAAAGCCCAAAGGCTCGATCAGACCCGTCACGCCCTGCCCCTCCAGGAGCGGGCGCAAAACTTCGAGCGCGTCTTTCAGCGCCTCTTTCTGGGCGCTGCGGGTCACTTCGCTCTCGCCAACATGCGGGATCAGCGCCACGCCACTTGCGCCACAGGCAACCGCTTGCGCGATCAGCGCCTCTGCTTCAGCGATGCGGCTGGCCGTCTTGACATTGAATGATTTCAGCTCAGCAAGGCCAAAGATCGCCAGACCGGTTTGCGCCGAAATTTCGGCTGCACTCTCGGGTGCGCCACCATCAAACGGTTGTCCGGCAAGATCGTTGCGCAGCTCGACACCGGAGCACCCGACAGCCTTGGCGATATCGAAAAGCTGCCGCGTCGACAGACGCGATACTGTCATGTGGTTCAGGCCAAATGCCGTCATCACCGATGTATCCCCCGGTAGCTCCCTGACTTCACATTACTCTCGATTCGTTTTTTTGCAACCGGTTGCAACAAATTTTTGCAACTGGTTGCAATGCACCGGTCGTTGCCTTTGACTAGTGCCTCCCCCAATCGTTGTTTGACGAATTTTCCGGTTGATCTGTGGCGTTTGGGATATTTTCGGCGTTATCATGCCCTTACCATTCCGCAACGGGCTAAGGCCGCGCTGTCCACCAGCAGGCCAAAGCCCAAACTGCACGGGATCGGCAAGGATGAGGCACCACGATGAACACGCCCGCCTACACCACGACAGGTCTCACGAAGGTCTATGGCGAGGGCCGTTCGGCAGTGCATGCGCTGCGCGGCGTCGATCTTGAGATTCCATCCGGCGAGATTGTCGTGCTGCTGGGTCCTTCGGGGTCGGGCAAATCCACATTGCTCAATATCATCGGTGGGCTGGATCGCGGCACAGAGGGTGTCGTGAAGTTCCGCGATCAGCTCCTGAGCGATATGTCCGACGCCGCGCTCACGCGCTACCGGCGCGACCACGTGGGCTTTGTGTTCCAGTTCTATAACCTCATGCCCAGCCTGACAGCGCGCGAGAATGTCGAACTGGTGACCGAGATCGCCCGCGACCCGATGGACCCTGACGAGGCATTGGCGCTTGTCGGCCTGCGCGAACGGACAGACCATTTCCCCGCGCAACTCTCCGGCGGTGAACAACAGCGTGTGGCCATCGCGCGTGCCATCGCCAAACAACCGGATGTGCTCTTTTGCGACGAGCCGACAGGCGCGCTCGACAGTGCGACGGGCCGTTCTGTGTTGCGGGTTCTGGAAGATGTTAACAAGCGGCTCGGCTCGACGGTCCTGATGGTGACCCATGCGGCAAGTCAGGCACAGATGGCCGACAGGGTCATTCATTTTGCGGACGGTGCGATACGTGAAATCGTCGAAAACACGCATAAACTCGCCCCCGAGGACATCGAATGGTGAGCCCGCTGGACCATAAGCTCCTGCGCGACCTCTGGCGGATTAAAGGTCAGGCGACAGCAATCGGGTCGGTCATTGCCTTGGGCGTGATGATGGTGGTGATGATGACCTGTCTCACGTCCTCGCTCACGGAAACCCGCGATGCCTATTATGAGCGTTACAGGCTGGCAGACGTCTTTGCGCCGGTCTCGCGTGCACCAGAGCATGTCGGCAGCCGTTTGGCCGATATCCCTGGCGTCACGGCGGTGCAAACGCGGGTCATCGGCCGCGCGCTGATTGATCTGCCCGAACAAGTCGTGCCAGTGCAGGCACAGGCGGTCTCGCTCCCCGATCGCGGCAGGCCCGCGCTCAACGATGTCTATCTGACCGACGGGCGCCCGCCCGCCTCGGGTCATCCCGATGAAATTCTTCTTCTGCAAAGCTTTGCTCGCGCCCACGGCCTAGGCCCCGGTGATCAGGTGCGAGCC
>CAXQAV010000405.1:0-2357 GCA_964221795.1 Luminiphilus sp.
CGGACAAGCGCGACCCCGCCCTACTTGCCAAACTCGACGCCGTTGCAGGCCGTGTTCTTTGAAGGATCAATGATGAAGACCGTTCAGGACTATATCCGCACCATCCCAGACTTTCCGCACGAAGGGATCATGTTCCGCGATGTGACGACACTATTTGCCGATCCGCGCGGCTTTCGGATCGCCATTGACCAGTTGCTGCACCCTTACGCGGGCGAGGCCATCGACAAGGTCGTGGGGCTCGAAGCACGGGGTTTCATCCTTGGCGGGGCGATTGCGCACCAGCTCTCGGTGGGGTTCGTGCCGATCCGCAAGAAAGGCAAGCTGCCGGGGCACACCATCGCACAGGACTACACCCTCGAATACGGCACGGCGACGATGGAAGTGCATGACGACGCCCTGCAGGCGGGCGAAAAGATCTTGTTGGTCGATGACCTCCTGGCGACGGGCGGCACGGCGGAAGCGGGGATCAAACTGATCGAACGGTTGGGGGGCGAGGTCGTCGGCTGCGCATTCGTCGTCGACCTGCCCGACCTTGGCGGGCGCAAGAAGCTGGAGGCGCTCGGCATGAATGCGCATGCCTTATGCGCTTTTGAGGGGGAGTGATGCCTCCGGCGCGGAGGCTCTAACTCAGCTACGCGGAGCCGCGATCAGACCTTCTGACGCAACACTGCCCCGGGGTTCATGATCCCGAGCGGGTCAAGCGCATCTTTGATCGCCCTTAGCATCGCCAGTTTGGCAGGGTCGCCGTAGGTCTCGAGGTCTTTGACCTTCAGCCGCCCGACGCCGTGTTCGGCACTGACCGAACCTTCCATCTCGTGCACCAGATCGTGTACCACCTTCTTCACCTGCGCCCGCTCGGCCTCGTAGGCGTCGCGGGCGCGGCCTTTGGCGGGGAAGACGTTGTAGTGCAGGTTGCCGTCGCCCAGATGCCCGAAGCAGTTGATCCGCATGTCACCGACCGCAGCCAGTGCCTTTCCGCCGCGTTCGATAAAGGCGGGCACGGCGCTCAACGGCAGCGAGATATCATGTGAACTGACCGAACCGATCCGGCGGTTGGCCTCGGGGATGGTTTCGCGGATGGTCCAGAAGTCCGCGCGCTGTGCATGGCTTTGCGCAATTACGCCGTCGGTCACCAGACCCTTTTCGAAAGCCGCCTCGAACAGCGCCTCCAGCGCCTCGTCGGGGTTGAGGCCCTTTGGCAGGCCGACGTCGATGAGCACGGTCCACTCTGGCACCTCGTCCATCGGCACGGGCACTTCGGGGCCAACCTCGGCCAGAAAGTCGAAACCGGCGCGGTGCATCAGCTCGAAAGCCGAAATCCCTTCGCCGATCAACTCGCCTGCAAGGGCCAGCAGATCAAGGGCCGCTTGCGGTGAAGGCACGGCCATCAGAGCGGCACCGATCCCGACAGGGCGCGGGACCAGTTTCAGCGCCGCACCCGTAATGATCCCCAGTGTCCCTTCCGCGCCAATCATCAGGTTGCGCAGGTCATAGCCCATGTTGTCTTTGCGCAGGCGCGTCAGCCCGTGCCAGATTGTGCCGTCGGGACGCACCACCTCGAGCCCCAGACACTGTGCGCGGGCGTTGCCGTAGCGCAGGACGTTCACGCCGCCTGCGTTGGTCGACAGGAGGCCTCCGATCCGCGCCGACCCCTCAGAGGCGAGCGACAGGGGGAAAAGCCGCCCTGCCTCTTCTGCGGCTTCCTGCACATGGGCCAGTATCGTGCCCGCATCACAGACCAGCACGTTTTCGGACGGGTAGATCGCGCGGATCTTGTTCATCCGTTCCAGAGACAGCACGACCGGCGCGGGGCCGTCCGCCATGAGTTGCCCGCCCACCAGCCCGGTGCCGCCGCTATAGGGCACAATCCCGATGCGCGCGTCGGCACAGGCTCGCACGAGGGCGGCGACCTCTTCGGTTGACGCAGGGGCCACCACCAGACCCTGACCGGTCCAGCGCCCGCGCGGCTCGGCAAAGTACGGGGCTGTATCGTCCTTGAAGGCCGCCGAAGGCAGCAGCGCGCGCAGGGTTTCGACGAATTCAGGGGTGACGGGGTTCAGCATGGTGTGTCCTTTTCTTCCCCTGATAGATGGCGCAATTTCGCTGGCCGTCCAACATGATTTGGGGGCTTTGCCCCACCGCCTGAGCGCCAAGAAGAACGGCGGTCAGACTGTAAGAACGATCGCACCCTGCCGGTTGCCGGCTTCGACCATTTCATGGGCTTTGGCAAAGTCTTCGAGCGGCAGTTCCGCGGCAACGCGCAGATCAAGTTGGCCCTCTTTCAGGAACTGCGTCAGCTTGCTGATCGTGGCCGCCCGCTCGCCCGCGTTGAGCAGGTAGATCAGCGCCATATCAAT
>CAXQAV010000406.1:0-6192 GCA_964221795.1 Luminiphilus sp.
TGCTGACCGCAGACAGCGCGACCCAGATCACCTTGGCCAGCAATTACCAGGGCGCCACCGCCTCCGGGCAGGTGTATGCGCTGTTCCCCACAATGAGCCTGGCCCGTGACCTGGTGGCATCTGTCCAAAGCCTGATCAGCAATTCTCAGGGCATCGCAGACGGACCGGGCGCGGGCAAATTTGCCGGTGATGTGGTCAAGCAGGGCGATGAGGATACCGGCCTTAGCTGGCCCGCCAGTAACACGGTGGCCCTGAAGGCGGGCGGCACCGAGCAGTTGCGCTTGGTCGGCGGAGGGGCAAGCGGTGCGGCTGTGCAGACTGCGCCCGACGACGTAGACGGCGACACTAAATTGGTTCGGATGCAGGGGGCCAAGTCTGCCGCTCTGAGCCGGTTTGGGGTGTATAAAAGCCCGTCGGTAAACTTTGACATTGACACGACCGAACCGGGTTTTGCCGGTTTGGTGCATGACGGCAATCCGGGAACTTGGCCTCGCCCGAGCTATGGGGCGTTTGTCTACATTACCACAGAACGAACGTACTATTCGAGTTCGTCTTACCAGACCGCCACCTACGGCTACACTAGTGCCGGTACTCCAAACATGTTCCGTCAGTATGTGAGGGTTCGTTCCTCTGACGGTATTTGGGGGGCATGGTATCAGATCTACAACGGCTTTTCCTTGCTTGGAACGGTCTCACAATCCGGCGGTCTTCCAACCGGCGCGGTAATCGAGCGCGGCAGCAACGCCAACGGGGAGTATGTGCGGCTTGCGGATGGAACGCAGATTTGCTCTTCGGGTGTCGGCTCGTCGAGCACGACAGGCGACGACACTTGGGTGTTCCCCGCTGCCTTCGTGTCAGGTCAACAGCCAAGGTACTTGATCTTACCAGGGGGCACTTCTGGAACAGCGCGATTTGGAACCTGGGTAACCGGTGATCACACGCAGTTTACCTATTCGGTCTACGGCACCGATGGCGCACGTAAGAATACCTACTGTCACCGGCTCGCCATTGGCCGATGGTTCTAAAGGAGACTTCCCATGCAGATCAATTGGACCCCAACGCGCCGGGATGAGGCGCTGACTGTTACCAAGCAGGGTGATGCCCTGACCATCAACGGCGAGGTCTTCGACTTCACGCAGCTGCCTGATGGGGCGACCCTGCCGCGCGACGCCGTGGCCTGCGACTGGCTCGCCTCGGACGTGGAGCGGGTCGGCGGCGAAATCCACCTGACCCTGCTGCTGCCGCATGGCGCCGATGCGCCGGAGGAAACCCGGTTTCCGCAGCCGGTGACGATGGCGGGCGATGGGCCGGTGCCCGTGCCGCCGCACAGCAACCCCCAACCAGAAACAGAGCCGGAGCAGGAGCAAGACGCATGAGCACCACCAAGATTGATTTTTCCAAGGTCGTCACGGCCGAGGCCAAGGCGGCGGCCGCGCGTTCCAGGCTGGTCGAGGAAGCGGCCAGGGTGCGCTGGGAGGTGCAGTCCGGTGGCGTCACGCTGGAGAGTGGGCTTGCGGTACGTAGTGACCAGGCGGCCCGCACGGCTTTCACCGAGACGATCAACGCCCTGCGGGCCGGTTTGGCAGAGGCCCCTGTTCCGTGGAAATTTGATGCGGGATGGCGCGATCTGACGCTTGCGGACCTAGAGGAAATCGCCGGGGCCATTTCGAGGCATACAACCAGCTGTTTTGCGGCAGAGCGATCCGTGCAGGAGGACATTGCCGCGCTGCCGGATGCTGATGTTGCGGGGTTTGATGTGCGTGCCGCCTTTGATGCGGCCTTGGCTGGGCACGCGGCCTCTGCCGCGGGGGCAAGCTGATGCTGGAGGATGTGCGCCCGGCGCCGGTCCTGGCGCAGCTGCACCGGGACTTCACTTATCGCGCGGATGGGGCGCTGGATGCCTGGGCGCTGCATCGCCGCCCAGGCCCGTTTGAGGGTGATTGCGAGGACTTTGCCTTGGCGCTGGCCTGGCGCCTTGCCGGGCGGTCCTGGCGGCGGTTCCTGTGGCACCTAGTCAGCGGCAAGAGCGCGCTTTGGTATTGCACCAGCACGGCGGGCGGTGGCCATGCGGTGCTGGTGCACAAGGGCGCAGGCTGGGCGGACAATATGACCCCTGATTGGGCGGAGCGCACCCCGCACCGCCTCCGGTTTCGGATGGTCTGGCCGCTGCTGCTGCTGAAGCTGGCGGCAGGGCCGCTTTTGGCATGGGTAAACCGAGCTAAAGCGAAGGGTTGACTTATGGACGCGTCATTCTCCGAAATTGTGACGGCGCTGGGCGGCGGCGTACCGGCCGTGGTGATCCTCGGACTCGCCTTTTTCTCCTGGCGCCTGCTGCATTGGTGGCGTGAGGACACCAAAGAGCACAGCGCGACCGTCCGCGACATAACGCGAGAGGCAACCGAGGGGCTGCACGCAAGCGCCGAGGCGACCCGCGCGCTTACCGAGGAGATCAAGCGCCGTGGTTGACTGGTCGAAGTTCTGGCCCGGCCGGGGCCGCACAAAGGCGCGCGAAGACGTGCGCGAGGAAAATGCCCGTTCCGTTCAGGCGGTTCGGGAGAAACGCCTGGAATTGCACCGCGCTCTTGAGGAGCTGGCAGCGGCGCGCGCAGAACAAAAGGGGGAGGCATGACCTTCAACCACATCACAATCTATCTCGCCGCGCTTGCAAGCATTCCGATCTGCTTTGCGTACCTCCGCATTTCCCGCAGCGCTTCGGAAATCGTCCGGCACATGTCCGTATCGATTTTCTGCATCGTGTCCTCCTATGCAGGCCGCGGCCTGTTCTGGGACGCCACTCCGGTATGGCTCGGCGAGGACTGGCGGAGGGTCTATGATGCGATGGGCGGTCCCGCGGTCAACGGCATCTGGAATGTTGCATTCGCATACGGGTGCTGGCGAGCGCTCAAAGCGTTGCACCTGATGGTGCCAGAGGGAGAGCGCCGGGACTGGCCGTGGTGGCGCGCCTGGCTTTATCCGCCCTGGCGGCGACGGCGCGTAACCCGCCGCGACTGACGTTTCAACACTCCCCCACCTGCCCCGGCCCTGCGCCGGGGTTTTCTTTTTGCAAGGAGACCACCGCATGAAACTAGCCATAGTTGTAGGCCACAATGCCCGTGCCCAGGGGGCTGTTCGCCCTGACACCGGTGAGACGGAGTTTCGCTGGAACAGCCATCTCGCGCAGTTGATCGAGGACGAGGCGCGCCTGTTCCCCCGCATTTCGGTGGAGACGTTTTATCGCACTCCGGCTGGCGATTATCGGGCTGAGATCGATCGCGTGTACCGCGCTACCGACGGCTGGGGCGCCGACGCCACCTGCGAGCTGCACTTTAACAGCCACACCAGCCGCGAGGCGACCGGTACGGAGGTTCTTTCCTCGGGGTCCGAGGCATCGCTTCGGTTCGCGCGATCGCTGCAGGATCGCATGGTCGATGCGCTGAAGCTGAAGGACCGGGGCGTCAAGGTCCGCCGCAGCGGCCGTGGGTCCGAAAGCCTGATTTCCGGCCGGGCGCCGGCGGTTCTGATCGAGCCGTTCTTCGGGTCATCGCCCAAGGGGCAGCAGGCAACCGACGAAGCGCACGAAAAGCGCGCCCTTGCCCGCGCCATTCTTCTTGCCGCTCAGGATGCATTCTTGTGATGGCACGCTTGTCATGGGCGCTCGGCGGCGCGGCTGTGATCGGCGTTGCCGTTTGGCTGATCTGGTCACACGGTCACCGCGCCGGGGAGGCCGCAGCGTTAGAGCGCGTGCGGGTCGAAAAGGAAAAGCGGCAGGCGGAGCTGTTCCGCCTGGCCGACCGCCTGTCGGAACAAGCCATTGAGTTGGAGAGGTACCGAAATGCGCAAATCGCCGTGTCTCAGGAGCTGGAGGACGCCGCCCGCGCGGATCCTGACAACGCTCGCCCTGGCATCGGTCCTGCCGGGCTGTCACGTCTGGAGCGGCGCTGGCGCGCTGCGCCTTGAACCTCTCCCGCCCGCGGTCGAGGCTCCCTGCCCGCACCCATCCGCCCTTCTTAGCCGCGGCGGCACTGTCGCCGATGATGAGATCAGCCTCGGCCGTATCGGTGATGCTCTGATCCGCTGCGGCAAAGAGAAGGCCGTTGCAGTCGAAAGCTACAACGGCGTGAGAGAGGCCTTGGGAAGAAAGACGCGTTAGGCGGTGAGCCAGACAACAATTCGGTAAATCGTCCACGCTAAGAAACAGGCCCAAGCGATGCCAATTGCGGCGATGAAAACGGGCCAATACTTGAGGAATGTTTTGGGCATGGTGCCTCCGGGGGTTATCTGGATTTAATCTTGCGGTAGATGCTCACGGCGAGATCCACCCCCGCCGCGAAAGCGAACATGGCTGCGCAAGCCATGCCGATCATCACGGCAAAGACTGCAAAGAACGGGACGTCGTTTGCCGCGACCCAAGCAAAAAAAGCATCTGCCATATCGGCCTCCGGGGGGTTAGCTGGACTTCGGGCGGTTGCGTTCAATCGCCTGTTCGATGGTGGGGTGCCGTTCATGGATGGCGCCGTCGCGCGTGTGGCGCTTCCAAAGGCCGAACCCGACCATGTTCGGGCCAGATGGTCGGAGTTCCACGCGGATCATCCTGTCGTGGCCGAGGATCACCAACCGCGTCAGGCTATCGTAATCCCAAGTCGCCCATCCGCCAGAGTGGGTGTTGACCTTGATGCCGAGGCCATGCGGTCGGAATTTGCCGCTGACATGGTGAAATCCGCCGACCACATCAGCGAACATTTGCGCGCACTCCCATTGGTCGTCTGTCATCCAGTCAGCTCTGTAAGCCTCTTGTTCTGTCATGCTGTTGTGCCTCCGGCGGTTTTAGGATTGAGGGTTGCAGCACGGGCAAGGCAGTCCGCGCTTGTTCTCTGAGACGGTCCATTCATCGGCTATCCAGTCAGTGTCATGGCCGCAGTGAGGACACACAAAGCGTATGCCTGGGCCGCCTCCGGGGAGGTGACCAGCATCGGCAACGCGCATCCGCTTGACTGGCGCTGAGCGTGGCAATTCTTCTTTGGCAAAGAGCATGCTGGCCTCCCGGGGGTTTCTGGATTTCAGTTTTCGGTGATTTTGGTGGCGACGAACCCGCCGCGCTGAAAGTCGGGGCGGATCACGTATTTCGCTGCGACAGCCTTGCGTTCCGCTTCGGTCCATGAGCGCCGGTCAGGCCAGCCCATGGCCCGCCGGAGCTTGGCCTTCAGTTCAACCATTGTAGCGGCGCGGTGCGGCATTGGTGCATCTCGGGGCGGTTTCAGGACTCGGGGTCCGACATGTCTTTGACGTTCTTGACGAGGCGCTCTGCAGCCTCGGCGGTGTAGGGCTTATCCTTGTCCGTCAGTGCGCCGCCCAGGGTGACGACATCAGCCGCCACCGAAACCGGCACATCCACCACGGCGCTGGCGGCCTTCACTGCTGACTTCAAAATTCCGAACATGGGCATTTCTCCTTCGGAGGTTTCAGGACCGCTTCGGCGGATTGCTTTCATATCAATTACAGAAAGCACATTCTATTGACGCTATCAATATCTTTCTGTACGCAGAAAGAAAGCAGACAGAAAGCGGCACGGCATGAGCAATGGTAAGGAAGCAGGGCGCTTTAATGGGAAATGGGCCGTGATTACGGTCAATGAGCGCCTGCCATCGAGAGGTGAGCAGATCGCCCGCGCCCGCGCCTGGGGCGTAACTGAATCCATGCTGGGGCCAGATGACCTGAGCGCCATGGTCATTGATGATGTCACCGGCAAGCGATCGACCAATTGGCCGCGCCTGCTGACAGAGCGGGCTTCCTTCCTCGACGCTATGGGCGCACTTTTACCCGCCGGGGATCAGGTGTTCTTTGCCACGCCGCTGTGCATTGGGTTCTCGCCCGCGCACGCGCGCCAGACGATAGAGCGCCTTTGGTCCTGTGGTATGCTGGTCTACGTCCACACTGTCCGCGGCAATGGCTCCGCGCTGTATGCGGATGGCGACGATATTTCCGATCTGATGGCGATGGTCGCCGCGGAGCAAAACGCCGCCAACGTGCGCAAGTCGCGCGCGCGGTCCAAGTAAGGAGCAAGGCATGTCTGATTCCTGGAGGTTCGCGCCGATCTCGGCGTCCATGCGCAAATCTGACCTTGAGATGATCGCCCGGCAGGTTCCGCGCGAGTACCGGCCTAGCGGCTACAGATCGGAAGAGCGTCGTGTAGGG
>CAXQAV010000407.1:0-3787 GCA_964221795.1 Luminiphilus sp.
GCGCTGTTTTGATTGTGGAGTGTGAACGTCTTGGAGACATTTTCGACGTGGATCATGGCATGAGAACCGAGCTGACAAGGAGTTGGGTATAAGGGTGCTGAGGGTCATCGAGGACTTGATCCGTCAAACCTTGCTCAACAACTGATCCACCCCTCATCACCATCAGCCGATCAGCGAGCAAACGGACCACTGCGAGATCGTGGGTGACGATGATGGCGCTTAGCCCGAGCTCTCGCACAAGGCTGCGCAGCAAGTCGAGCAAGCGCGCCTGCACAGAGACGTCGAGACCACCGGTGGGTTCATCCATGAAGATCAATCGAGGGTGGGTCACGAGGTTTCGTGCAATCTGGAGACGTTGCTGCATGCCGCCTGAAAAGGTGCTGGGCCGGTCGTCAATGCGCGCCGTGCTGATCTCGACCCGCTCCAGCCATTCGCTCGCGCTGTTGCGGATGTCGCCATAGTGCCGCGCCCCAATGGCCATTAGCCGTTCGCCTACGTTGCCGCCAGCGGACACGCTCAGTCGCAGACCATCGCGCGGGTTCTGATGCACAAAGGCCCACTCAGTCCGGCGCAGCTTGCGCAATTCAGGTTCGGTCATCGCTTGCGTGCTTTTCATGCCCTCATCTTGAGTGCGGTACAGAACGTCGCCTTCACTAGGTTCAAGCTGGCCGCTGATGCAGTTCAGCAGCGTCGATTTTCCTGACCCGCTTTCACCAACAATACCCAGCACTTCGCCCGGCCAGAGATCAAAGCTAACGTCGCGGCAGCCCACGTGCGTGCCGTAGGTCTTACTCAGCCCAGAGGCTGCGAACAGCGGTTCATCCTCCATCATTTCCCGCCTCCTGGTTGGCTTGCTGCCGTTCATTGCAGTAATCGGTGTCAGAGCAGACGAACATCCGCCCGCCTTCATCGTCGATAATGACCTCATCGAGATAGGTATGGAGAGCACCACACAGCGCACACTGGTGCTCGGCACGTGCAGCGACAAAGGGGTAATCCTCGAAGTCCAGGCTCCTTACCCGGGTATACGGTGGTACGGCATAAATTCGCTGTTCCCGCCCGGCACCAAAGAGCTGCAAGGCCGGGGCATTATCGAGTTTGGGGTTGTCGAACTTTGGAATGGGCGAAGGATCAAAGACGTGTCTGCCATTCACCTCAGCCGGATAAGCGTAGCTGGTCGCGATCTCGCCGTGCTGGCTGATGTCCTCATAGAGTTTGACATGCATCAAGCCGTATTCACTGAGTGCGTGCATCTTCCGCGTCTCCGTCTCGCGGGGTTCAAGAAACCGCAATGGCTCGGGTATCGGCACTTGATAGACCAAAATCTGACCCTCAGACAGCGGATGTTCCGGAATGCGGTGGCGCGTTTGGATCAGCGTTGCTTCGGCTGTGCGCTCCGTCACGGCAACCCCGGCCGTGCGCTCGAAGAACTTGCGGATTGAAATCGCATTCGTGGTGTCATCAGCACCCTGATCGATAACTTTGACCCGGTCATCAGGCACCATACAGGCTGCCGAAACCTGAACTCCTCCTGTACCCCAGCCATAGGGCATGGGCATTTCGCGGCTGGCGAAGGGGACTTGGTAGCCGGGGATCGCAACCCCTTTGAGCAGCGCACGGCGGATCATGCGCTTGGTGTGTTCATCGAGGTAGGCGAAGTTATAGTGTTCGCGGACCAGATTGCTCATGCTGCATCCCCCTGTGATGGTGTCGCGTCTTCCGCGTGCATGCGACGGAGCCGGCGAACGAGCTCGGCTTCAGACTGAAAGTCGACGTAGTGGGGCAACTTGATATGCTCGACGAAGCCTGTCGCCTGAATGTTATCGCCGTGCATGATGACAAACTCTTCGTTCTGCGCAGGTGCGCCGAGGTTATCTTCCCCCAACTCCTCCCACCGCAGCGCTCGGTCGCAGAGCGCCATGCTGATGGCCTTGCGCTCCGCCTGTCCAAAGACCAATCCATAGCCGCGCGTGAATTGGGCGGGCTCGGTCTTCGACCCCTGAAACTGGTTGACGGTTTCGCATTCGCTGACTTCGATCTCAGCGATTTCGATGGAAAAGCCCAGCTCTGGAATTTCCATCTCTACGGCCACGACGCCAATCCGCAGTTCTCCGACAAAGGGGTGATTGCGGGCGTAGCCCCGCTGGGTGGAGTAAGCCAATCCAAGCAAAAAGCCCTCATCCGAGCGGGTCAGTGCCTGAAGCCGCAAGGCGCGCCCGGCGGGAAAGGACACCGGCTCGCGGGTTAGGTCTGGCGGCGTTGCATCGCCTGTTGGTTCGGGCTGAAGCAATCCCTCGTCATCAAGGAAGTCGCTGATCCTTGGCTTTCGACCCGTCGATGACGTGGCTTGGCTTTGCAGTTTAGCTTGTAGCGCAGCCGGGACTTCACCGTCAGCGGCCAGCGCAAAGTCAAGCAGCCGGTGGGTGTAGTCAAACGTCGGCCCGAGCACCTGACCGCCCGGTACGTCCTTGAAAGTCGCCGAAATCCTGCGAAGACAGTTCATTGCGCCGGTATCAATCGGCTTGCTGGTGCCAAAGCGCGGCAGCGTGGTGCGATAGGCGCGCAGCAGGAAAATTGCTTCGATCAGATCACCCCGAGCCTGCTTAATAGCCAATGCCGCCAACTCACGATCATAAATGGCACCCTCTGCCATGACGCGACTGGTCGCCAATGTCAGTTGTTCGCTGACCTGCTGTGTCTGCAGCGGCGCAAGATCCCGGTCGCCCCGGCGGAGGTCTGCCAACCAGCGGTGTGCGTTGTCGATGGCGGCTTCACCGCCCTTAACCGCGACATACATCAGCCAGCCTCCACCAAGGTTGAGCGGGGCAAGGCGGCGATGGCTTCCCCAAAGCAGAAAAAGAAATCAACCCCCTGCGGATACAGCCGATGATTGGCCTGCAAAGCCGGCAGCCAGTGCTGCGGCAGGCTCAGGGCAGTGCTCGTTGCAATCCCCGGCCCGGTCAGGCGAAGTCCTTCATTCGCCAAGTGTTCTGTCTCGATCAGCAGGGTGGTGGACCGGTCAGGATAGTCATCGCTGCCCAGCGCAAATCTCCCGACCTCCCCAAGACTGTCCCAGGATCCAGCAGCAAACACGGCCTCAGCGGGGTTATTGGTCAGTGGCGCACCCAAATGGAAGGCGATCCAATCCTTCAGAGCCGGAGTAGCGTGACTTGCTGCGAGGAATAGCGGTGTTGTGCTGTCGCAAAGGGTCAGCAGCGCGGTTGCCATGGACACCGACGCTGGAGCAGGGGCTTTGGCTGCTTCTAAACGACCGATCAAGCCGGGCCGAGCCATGACATCCAGCAAAGTCCGGAAGGCGTAGGCGCTGTCGATGCTCGCATCGGCAAAGCCGCCGCTCAGCGCCTCTGACGAAGCGGTTGGCTGGATCGTTGGGTTTGGGGCGCTCAAGGGACCGCTCATGCTTCTTCTCCCCGAACCAGCGTGTAAAACTCGACCTTAGTCGCGTCGGCTTTGGCTGCAGTCTGCGTCCGCTTTTCCTCAGCATCGGCTTCAAGCGGGGCGATAATGCCGGTGTGGATGCGGTTGGCAGTTTCAAACTCGCTTTGAAGCAGGGCGTCACAGAGTGCAGCACTCCGTGCCTTGTTTTTATCGCGACCTTGAACGTAGGCGTGCCCAACCTGCGCGTCGATTTGCACAGAGCAGCGGGTAACACTCACTTCGCCGAGGTTGAAGGCCGCGCCTGTTCCCCCGGCCCGGCCCTGAACCATCGTCGTGCCAATTTCCGGTGCGCGCAGCCACGTCATCCTACGTTCTTCGCCGCGCTCTG
>CAXQAV010000408.1:0-14284 GCA_964221795.1 Luminiphilus sp.
GTATCTCCTAAATGGATTGGTGCTCACCAGCGCTCAGTCCTTCTGTCGTGCGCTGGCTTTGATCTCTTGCACCTCTTTTGCCTGATTGCGCCGTGCTTTGCATTTGGGCTTATGATCAGTTGGCCCAATCCAAACGGGTAGGGTCACCCCTCATTCAGGCTCAAAACCAGGACGAAGGATAGGTTCCAATAGTTTCTTGATTGGTACCCCCAGAATTCCATCGGGCACTTGCGCTAGCGTCGAGGATGAAGAACAAACCAACAAGAATTCCGAATAATCTTACGGGTATCTTTCGCACAGTGATAAAGAGTTACGGAGAAAGCCAATCGACCTAAGACACGACTTAGGGTCCGGGACCCAGCACCCGCCTCAATTCATTGGACGCGCCAGGTGTTCCAGCCAAGACGAAGAGAGTCATACTTGATCAGTAAGCCAACCATAAAGGCGCAGGGTAGTGCATCCGCCGCCCCCACACTTCGTCGCTCTTTGACCCTTCCGCTTCTCACGCTCTACGGGCTTGGAGTTACAGTTGGGGCTGGAATCTACGTTCTGATAGGGGTGACTGCTGCGGAAGCAGGCCCATTTGCTTGGGTAGCATTTCTGCTTGCCGCTGTTGTCGTCGGGTTTACCGCTTTTTCCTACGCTGAACTGGCCACGCGCTATCCGGTTAGTGCCGGAGAGTCCGCATATGTAGATGCCGGGTTTGGCCGCGCCGACCTTGCGACAGTTGTCGGCATCCTCGTTGCTGCTTCGGGATTAGTTTCAGCGTCCGCCATTGCGGTTGGAGCTTCCTATTATCTGGGTGGCCTCACCGGAGTTCCACCCTCTGCTCTGGTCGTAGCAATTGTTGCGACGATGGGAGCGCTGGCGTGGTGGGGAATTACGCAATCCGTCATTGTTGCAGCCATAATCACATTGATCGAAATCTTCGGGCTGATATTCGTGATTGCCTGGGGTATGGCCATGTCCGAGCGAGCCGGCGTGCCCGCGATGGATCTGATTCCACCACTTCAGGGCGGACACTGGGCGGGCATTGTCAGTGCAACCATCCTCGCTTTTTTTGCCTTTATTGGTTTTGAAGACATGGTGAATGTCGCAGAAGAGGTCGAGGACCCGCGGAGGACCATTCCAAAGGCAATCATCTATACGCTTGTCATTGCGACTATCCTTTATCTCGCCACTTGTATTGCAGTGTTGCTCTCGGTCCCAATGCAGGCACTGGCCGGGTCGTCCGCACCATTGACGTTCGTTTTTGCTGACGCATCAGACACGGTGCAGGTCAGCTTCGCAGTTATTGCCGTCCTAGCCACAGTCAACGGGGTGTTAATTCAAATGATCATGGTGTCACGTGTCATCTATGGCATGGCTGACCGTGGCCGGCTGCCTGCTCTTTTTGCACGTCTTTCAGTCCGCACTCGCACGCCGTCTGTCGCCACAGCGTTTGTTACCTTTTGTATCCTTGTCCTCAGTCTGTTCTTGCCGATCGAGAGCCTTGCAGAATGGACATCGCAGATCGTTCTCATCGTGTTCGTGTTCGTAAATCTGGCATTGGTCGCGATCAAACGCCGGGCCGAACCCGCTAGTGATTATTTTTCGGTACCGTTTCTGGTACCTGTGTGCGGGACGTTCATCAGCATCGCATTGCTGGCCACTTCACTCCTTTGAACCTGGCCATGCCTGCTTTGCCGCACGGTCACTAAGGGATGCCACTCAGACAGGCTTCGCTGTATCGAAAATACGTCCGAAGAGAGCTCCTATCTGCCGTTAGCTACGGAAAAGACCAAAGGCCGCTGCGCGGATCCGATTTGGAACGAAGGAAATCTATATGCATCCGAAGGTATCACTTAGACGGAGGTGGCTCCGTACCTTTTTGTCTGGATGACAACTATCATCGACGGTCTACTGCTCATGCATTATCTTACGTTCACTCAATGGCTTTGGTTTTTGGGATGGTGTAGGTGTTTGTGTCGATGGCGCCTATGGTCATTGCATCTTTCATCCCGCCTCACATTCCTACACAGCCTTGGGACTCAGTTGGTTGGCGTTGTTCAGCATAAGGGGCAGGTTGCAGGTTCGAGTCCTACCGGGGTCACCACACTCTTTTTGTTCAGAATCAGCGGAACAGTTGTGGGCCTGCGGACCTCATCGGCGCGATCCGCCTATTCCTGCTCCATTGCGCTTTCCCAGCTCGACAAGAAGGCCCGCCGGTTCAGGGGGTCGAGGTAGACCATCAGCGCGGGCCCAAGTCGGATCGGGCCAAAGCTTGGCAACCCCTCCTCGCGTCCCTGATCAAGCGGAGGCAAGACCCATGCATCCGCCTCTTCGCGCATACCCTGCTGCAAAAGTGCGTCAAGGAACGCGCCGGCACCGGCGGCATTCTCGGCGGTCGCAGGGATCAGTGCGGTGCGGAGCATCACGTTGCCGAAGTCCTCAAGTTCAAGCACCTGCATGGTCTCGCCACCTTCTCCGGCAAGGCGTTGCGCGGCATAACTGCCCAAGACATTGTAGGCGATTGCCAGATCGCCGGTGATCACGTCATTGATCATCTGGCCCGAACAGCAATATAGCCGCGGCTGCAAGCGCCCCATCACCTCGGACAATCGCCAGAAGGCATCCGAGTTCCGTGCTTCCTGCGTGGCAAAGAGATATCCTAGTCCACTCGTTCGGACGTCATAGGTTCCCACCGCACCATCGAACCGTTCGGGATGATCGCGCAGGATCGAAATGAGTTCCTGCCGCGTCTGCGGGACCGGCAAGCCTTCGAACCGCGAGCGCGAGATGACCGTCACGGCAGGCTCCGTGGTGAAGGCAAACACCAGTGACCGCCATTGCGCCCAATCCGGTAGCGCCTCTGTCTGGGTCGACACATAGCCTTGTGCATAGCCGTCATTTGCCAGCTGGAACTGCAGGTCCATGGCAGAGGAAATGACCAGATCAAAGGCGGCGCCATCCCTGATCACCTCATGCACATCGGTACTGGAGGCGGCGATATAATCGATAGTAATGTCAGGCTCGGCTGCCTGGAAGCCGAGGATGAACGGCTCGAAGACATCCAGATCCGCTGTCGAGAGGATCTTCAGCACCTCCGGTCCCGTGCCCGGATAGACGCGGCGTTCCTCGATCTCGAACGCATGAGAGGCAGTGGCGAGAACCGCCGAAATCAGGCCAATGGCAAATGCAGCGACACGCATGCGCCCGTTCCCTTCATCTTCTGTCCCAGCTCCAGATTTCCTCCATGGGCACCCAGAACCTCATTCGCGATCGTCAGCCCGAGGCCCGATCCCACCACGCCGGCAACATTTGTTCCGCGCCGGAAGCGCTGTACGAGGTCCGCATGCGCACCTTCACCAAGGCCCGGACCCTCGTCGCAAACCATGACTTCGGCCATGCCGTCCTTTTCCGAGACCCGAAGTTCAACCGTCGTTTCATCGGGTGAGTATTTGACGGCGTTGTCGACAATATTGCGCAGTGCGCTCTCCAACAGCACCTTGTCGCCGCGCACCATGACGGGCGTCGTGGTCAGGCGGATATCGATGTCCTTCAGCCCCGCCGTTGGGCGCAGCGCATCGGCCACGGTTTCGGCCATCTCTGCGAGGTCGATCTGGTCCCGCGCGAGGTCTTCGGCTCGATAGGCCACCGTCGCATGGTCCAGCAACTGCCCGGCCGAGCGCGAACTTTCATCCACCGCACGGATCATCTGACGCAGGCGTTTCTTTTCATCCTCGGTCGTGGCCGCGTGCAGGGCCACCTCTGCCTGTGCGCGGACTGTGGCCAAAGGCGTCCGCACCCGATGCGCGGCTTCGGCGATAAACTCCTCCGAACGTCGCAGGGATTGGGCAAGGCGCTCCATCAAGCGGTTGAGCGACCCCATCAAAGGCGTCAATTCGCTTGGCGCCTTGCGCCGCAGTGGGCGCAAATCATTCGGGCCACGGCGGGCGACTGCTTGGGCCAGTTCATTGAGGGGACGCAGTGAGGTTTGCGCCACGAATGCCGTCAGGGCCACGGCCAGCAGAAAGAATGCAACCGACAGAGCAGCCGCTGTCTGGGATAGATCAGCGGCAATCGTCCCGATCCCGTTGCGTGTCTGCGCGAGCGACACAGTCACCGGGACGGGTTCGTTACCTGCAAGCACCATCCGCGTCATCCGCACCATACGCAAAGAGACATCACGGTAGTCAATCGTCTCAAACCGCACCTCACCGGGTCGCGGGGCTGTCGAACCGACAGTCAGATCGTCATAGCCTGTCAGAAATTCCCCTGCCGTTTCGACCTGATAAAAGACGCGGTCCTCGCTGACCGCGCCGAGCATGGCGAAGGCGGCATAGGGCAATTCAAGGCGCACCTGCCCGCCCTCGCTGCGCAGTGTTTCGGCAATGATCGTCGCTGAGGCCGCGAGGATATTATCTTGGGTCCTTTCGGCGGCCTGACGCGCGAAACTCGACACCATGAACCACGACACGAGCGCAAGGACGGCAGCCACCACTGCCAACAACACCGTCATACGACGTCCGATGGACCCCGTCGGCTTCACGCGGTTTCGATCCGATAGCCCAGACCACGGACCGTTTCGATCCGCACGCCGGTATCAACCAGTTTCTTACGCAACCGGCCGACATAAACCTCGATCGCATTCTCGGTGACATCGGCTTCGTACGAAAACAGCCTGTCCATCAACTGGGTCTTGGAGAGGATTTGTCCTTGCCTGCGCGCGAAGACCTCAAGCAGGCGCAACTCCCTGTTGCGAAACTCGACCGTGAGCCCGTCGCGGCGCAGTAAACCGGAAGTGAGATCAAAAACCGCGTCGCCCAGCGCAATCTCGTTCTTTGCCGCCCCGCCTCGGCGGCGCAAAACCGCGCGGCAACGTGCTTCCAGTTCGGCAAAATCAAAAGGTTTGGTGATGTAGTCATCCGCCCCCTGATCCAGCGCACCAACCCTGTCACTGACCTGAGAGCGGGCAGTCAGCATGATCACCGGGGTTGTGATCCGGTCACGGCTGCGGGCCAGAAAATCGCGCCCGTCACCATCCGGCAGCATCACATCTAAGAGAATCAGGTCGTATTCGGCAGCGGCCAGACAGTCCGCCGCACTGGCAAGGTCGGCAGCGTGATCAACCGCATGGCCGTCCATCGCAAGGCGTTGCAGGACGGCCTCGGCAAGTTCGGCGTTATCTTCGACAAGAAGATATCTCATTTATTCCAGTGCCTTATCCTGTTCAGAGTGATCCTGCGCAATTTTGGCAAGCTGTGTCAGGCAGGTGTCAGCTTGCTGTGGTGATCTTTCATTCATGGGCAGCGGAGGGCTGCCTGTCAAATGGGAGGAATTCACATGAGCACCTTTGGGTGGACTCGTCGCACCGTCATGGCTGCGGCAACAGCAACATTCGCACTCGGCAGCATGGCCCACGCAGGTGGCCACCAAGTTCTGGACGAAGTGCACTTTCTGATCCCCGGCGGCGCCGGTGGTGGTTGGGATGGTACGGCACGCGGTACAGGCGAAGCACTGGTCAACTCCGGTCTGGTCGGCTCTGCGTCCTATGAAAACATGTCCGG
The DNA here is from genome assembly GCA_964221795.1 of Luminiphilus sp. Taxonomy (GTDB): domain Bacteria; phylum Pseudomonadota; class Alphaproteobacteria; order Rhodobacterales; family Rhodobacteraceae; genus Yoonia. The sequence continues at coordinate 5,550 of CAXQAV010000408.1, forward strand.
CGGCGGCGGCGGTGTGGCGATTGCCCACCTGATCGAGAACGCTGACTCACTCAGCAACACCATGATGGTGAACTCGACACCGATCGTGATCCGGTCTCTCACAGGCGTATTCCCGCAAAGCTTCCGCGACCTGACGCTGGTTGCAGGCACGATCGGTGACTATGCGGCTCTTGTGGTTAGCGCCGACAGTGACCTCAACTCGATGGAAGACCTGCTGGGCGCTTACCGTGAAGACGGCATGAGCTTTGCGATCGGCGGCGGTTCGGTGCCTGGCGGTATGGACCACCTTGTCGCGGCGATGGCAATGCAGGCAGCGGGTGAAGACCCGACCGCCTTCAACTATATCCCCTATGACGCTGGTGGTGCCGCTATGGCCGGTCTTCTATCCGGTGAGATTCAGGCACTGTCGACGGGCTTCTCCGAAGCGATCGCATTGGCTGAACAGGGTGAAGTCAAGATCCTCGGCGTCACAGCGCCCGAGCGCGTGCCAGCCTATGACTCTGCGCCAACCATGGTCGAACAAGGGCTGGACACAACTTTCGTCAACTGGCGTGGCTTCTTCGCAGCGCCCGGCATCTCTGACGAGCAGGTTGGCAAGTTCCGCACCGCACTGGCCAACATGTACGAAACCGACGCATGGGAAGAAGTCCGTGCCCGCAACGGCTGGGTCAACATCCACAACAGCGGCGACGAATTCCTGACCTTCCTTGAGGCACAGGAAGCCGAGATCCGCGACCTGATGGTCAAGCTGGGTTTCCTCTAAGGGACCTCACATGAACGCCGCTCCGCCACTGGCGGGGCGGCACACCAGATATCTGTTTTGGGGAGGAACAGACCATGGCGCTGGATCGCTGGATCGCGCTGATCTTCGTGACATTCTGCTGCATTTACGGTTACGCCGCATTCTTCACGATGGACCAGCTTCTACCACCGTTTATGCAACGCAACCCTGTCTGGCCCTCGACCTTTCCCAAGGTACTGGCTGTGCTGGGGATCATCGTTGGTCTGATCGTCCTTTTCGGGCTGGAAAAAGCCGAAACCGACAGCGGCACCCCGAGCGCCACGGACATCAACTACCGCCGCTTGCACGAATACAAGCTTGGGCAGGCGCTCGCGCTGCTAGGTCTGATGGTGCTTTATGCGCTGATGCTGCGGCCCGCTGGCTTCCTTTTCTCGACGACATTCTTTCTCGTTGCGGGTAGCGCGATCCTCGGAGAGCGCAAGTTCCATATCATGACCCCGGTCTCTGCTGGGGCGACGCTATTTGTCTGGTATCTGGTGCAAGAGGTGCTCGGCATCTTCCTGCGCCCCTGGCCATTCTTCATGGGGAATTGAGAAATGCTTGAAGGAATCCTGATCGGCCTTGAGGCCGCATTCTCAATCCAGAACATCCTCATGGTGGTTGCGGGCTGTCTGATCGGCACATTCATCGGCATGTTGCCGGGTCTCGGGCCGATGTCGATCATCGCAATCATGATCCCTGTGGCGATCACCTTGGGTGATCCGGCTGCCGCGCTGATCCTGCTGGCAGGCGTCTATTACGGCGCGATCTTCGGTGGATCGACCTCGTCTATCCTGCTCAACGCACCCGGCGTTGCGGGGACAGTTGCCACCAGCTTTGACGGATATCCCATGGCCCGCAAGGGACAAGCGGGCAAGGCATTGACCATTGCAGCCGTTGCCAGCTTCGCAGGCGGCACAATCGGTGCAATCCTGCTGATGATCTTCGCACCAGCGCTGTCATCTGTCGCGCTGCTCTTCCACTCGGCCGAATATTTCGCACTGATGGTCGTGGGTCTGTCCGCTATCGCTGCCTTTGCCGGCACAGGACAGGTTGCCAAGGCGCTGATGATGACGATCCTTGGTCTTATCCTGGCAACTGTAGGCGAAGGCGCACTCTTCAACATGCCACGCTTCACCATGGGCCTGTTAGACCTGCAATCCGGCATCAGCTTTATCACCCTCGCGATGGCCATGTTTGCTCTACCGGAAGCCATGTTCCTTGTGCTGAACCCTGCGCGTGGGGCGAGCAATGACGACGGGTCCGCGAGCAAGATCACCAATCTGCGTTTCACCCGCGAAGAGGGCAAAGCGATGATCCCTGTCATCGGCCGTCAATCCGTGCAGGGTTTCTTCATCGGCGTTCTGCCCGGCGCGGGTGCTACCATCGCGTCGTTCCTCGGCTATGCCGTCGAGCGCAACATTGCCAAGGGCGACGAGCAGGCGGAATTTGGCAAGGGCTCGGTCAAGGGTCTGGCGGCACCGGAGACCGCCAACAACGCCGCCTGCACCGGGTCCTTCGTGCCACTTCTGACGCTTGGCATCCCCGGCTCGGGGACCACGGCAATCCTGTTGGGGGCTCTGATTGCCCTGAACGTGACCCCCGGGCCGCGCCTGATGACCGACACGCCAGAGATTTTCTGGGCCGTCATCATCTCGATGTTCATCGGCAATCTGGTGCTGCTGGTGCTGAACCTGCCGCTGATCCCGTATATCGCCAAGATCCTCGCGATCCCGCGCAACTACCTGATCCCGTTCATCCTCTTCTTTACGCTGATGGGGGCCTATATCGGGCAGAACAACGCAACCGAGCTATTGATCCTTGTGGGGCTGGGCGTGATGGCGACGATCCTGCGGTTTGCGGACTATCCGCTGGCACCATTGCTGATCGGGTTCATCCTCGGCACCATGCTGGAAGACAACTTTGCCCGCTCGATGCAGCTTTATCGTGGGCTTGATTTCATCATCGAGCGGCCAATGACGCTGGCATTGCTCGTCGTAGCGCTCCTGCTGGTCCTGCTCCCGAGCTACCGCGCCCGCCGCGCCCGCGCCCGTGCGCAAGGCGTTGCAGATGGCGACTGATCCCAACAGCGCACCCCTCTCCGGGGTGCGCGTGCTGGACCTGACGAATGTTCTGGCAGGCCCCTTTGCCTGCCACCAACTGGCCCATCTGGGCGCCGAGGTCATCAAGGTCGAAACTGTCGGCCATGGCGACCTCGCCCGCAATCTGGGCGCTGATCCGGAGCTCTCTGCCAAAGGGATGGGTATCAGCTTTCTGGCGCAGAATGCCGGAAAGAAGTCGATGACCCTCAACCTCAAAGACCCGCGCGGGAAAGCTGCGTTGCGGCGTCTGGTGCAGACCGCCGACGTATTGGTTGAAAACTTCCGCCCCGGTGTGATGGAACGCCTTGGCCTTGGCCACGAGACCTTGCGCGCCGAGAATCCGCTCCTGATCTACTGCGCGATCTCGGGTTTCGGGCAGGACGGCCCTTGGGCCAAGCGCCCCGCCTATGACCAGATCATCCAAGGCGCAGCAGGCGTCATGGCGGCGACGGGTGATGATACCTCTGGCCCACTGCGTGTCGGCTATCCAATCGCGGATACCGTTGGCGGGCTGACGGCAGCCATGACCATTGCCGCTGCCCTGAACGCCGAGGAACGCGGCTGTTTCATTGATGTATCCATGCTGGACTCGGTGCTGGCGACGATGGGTTGGGTCGTGTCGAACTACCTGATCGGCGGCGTATCACCGCAACGGAACGGTAACGAGAACCCGACCTCGGCCCCCTCGGGCGCGTTCCAGTGCGCGGACGGGCTGGTCAACATCGCTGCCAATAAGGACGAACAATGGGTGTTGCTCGCCAATCACCTCGCCCGCGGCGATCTGATCGAGAACCCGCTTTTCCACACCCGCGAAGACCGCAAGGCAAACCGGCTGCGCCTGAAGGCAGAGCTGGAAACCGTCCTGACAACGCGGCCCGCCCGTGATTGGGCGCGGGAGTTGAACAGCCTGGGCGTTCCCGCCGGTGCCGTGCTTGGGGTGCCAGAGGTGCTGGCGCACCCCCAGATCACCCAACGCGGTTTTCTGGCGCAGTTCACAGACGTGCCCGGTCTGGACAAAGACATCACACTGGCACGGATCGGCGCGATAATCGACGGCACCCGCCCCTCGGTCGACGCCCCGCCGCCCGTTCTGGGGCAGGATACGGATGCTATCCTGACCACCCTCGGCTACGCTGAAGCGGAAATCGCAGCGATGCGAAAGGAGAATGTGATTTGACCGACAGGAACGACGTCTCTGACTGGTGGCGCACCAGCATCATCGACATGGAACCCGGGCGCATCGCCATTCGCGGCACACCAATTCAGGACCTGATCGGAAATATCAGCTTTCCCGAGATGATCTGGCTGATGGTCATGGGCACGCCACTCGGCCCGCTACAGGCAAGGCTGTTCGAGGCAGCGCTCGTCTCGGCTGTCGATCATGGCCCGCAAGCGCCCTCCATTGCCGCGGCCCGCATGGCCGCGACCTGTGGGATCGGGTTGCAAAGCGCGATGGCGACAGGGCTGAACATGCTGGGTGACGTCCACGGGGGCGCGGGCGAGCAGGCGATCGCACTCTATCAGCACCTCGAAAAGGCAGGCCCTGATGGGCTTGAACAAGGCCTGAACACATGGCGAGAGGCCCAAGGACCCTATCTGCCGGGGTTCGGTCACCGTTTTCACAAACCGACGGACCCGCGCGCACCGAGGCTGCTTGGTCTGGTTGATGAAGCGGCAGAGACAGGGGCAGTCTCGGGGGCCTATGCCGCCATCGGGCGGATGATCGAGAAAAAGCTGGCAGAAGAACGCGGGAAGCCCGTTCCCATGAATATCGACGGCGCAACGGCCGTCATCTACGCCGAACTTGGCTGTCTCGGTCCTGTGGCGCGGGGTTTTTTCGGCCTGTCACGCTCGGTCGGCATTCTTGCTCACGCATGGGAGCAGACTTTGCAGGGCGGCCGCAACAAAGGGCCTACACCGCCGCAATACCGTTGGACCTACGATCGCTGAGGAAGCCACGTTCAGGCGGTTTCTGCCCACTGACCCGAACGCGAAGGCTGCAGCTTTTCGTTTGCGCTAACATTACAAGCGACATTCGCCGCGGCGCATGCTATCAGCATATGCGTTGACGGCCCCGGCAAGGCATGCAATGCAAATCCAAAGCGCTTTGAATAAACTTCCTCAGAGAAATTCCGTATGTATGACCACCCACCACATTTGTCGCAGACCGATATCGACGGCCTTTTGACAGCAAGCCACCCTGCGCCCTTTGATGTGCTGGGGGTGCATAAATCGGGCCGCACATCGTGGTGTGTGGCGCTTGTCCCGGATGCGACAACGGTGGTGGCCAAGGTCGGGCGCAAGACAGTTGAGCTGTCCCGCATCGAAGGCCCGCTTTTCGGCGGACAGGTTCCGACCTCGAAATCAGCCCATCAGCTGACCGCGACCTATTCCGACGGGACTGTACACAGCTTTGAAGACCCCTACCGCTTTGGCCCAGTCCTGACCGACACGGATCAGTACCTGATGGGCGAAGGCACCCACCGCCAGTTGTGGAAGGCACTGGGTGCGCATGTGATGACCCATGAGGGCGTCGCGGGCACGCATTTCGCCGTCTGGGCGCCCAACGCGAAACGCGTGTCGGTCGTCGGCGATTTCAACATCTGGGACGGCCGCCGCCACCCGATGCGTCGCGTCGGTGTGACGGGCGTCTGGGAAATCTTCCTGCCGGGCATCGGCGAAGGCGACCTCTACAAATATGAAATCGCGCCGCAGCAGGGCGCGCCATTCCTCAAGGCCGATCCTGTTGGATTTGGCGCGCAACACGCGCCCGAGACCTCTTCGGTTGTCCGCGACATCACCGGCTATGGATGGGATGATGACGCATGGATGACGACCCGCAAGGCGACGCAGCAGCGCGACAAGCCGATTTCGGTCTATGAGGTGCATCTGGGGTCGTGGCGGCGGGCCGATGGCAATCGCAAGCTCAGCTACAAGGAACTGGCGACAGAGCTTGTCGACTACGCCAAATGGATGGGCTTTACCCATCTGGAATTCCTGCCGATCAGTGAATTTCCCTTCGATGGCTCGTGGGGCTATCAGCCGCTGGGTATGTATGCCCCGACGATCCGCTTTGGCCCACCGCACGAGTTCCGCGATCTGGTCGAAGCCGCGCACAAGGCGGGCCTTGGTGTCATCCTTGACTGGGTTCCGGGGCATTTCCCGTCGGACGCCCATGGCCTTGCGCAGTTTGACGGCACGCATCTTTATGAACACGCCGACCCGCGCGAAGGGTTTCATCAGGACTGGAACACCCTGATCTACAACTACGGCCGGACCGAGGTGAAGAACTTCCTGACGGCCAATGCGCAGTATTGGCTGGAAGAATACCATATCGACGGGCTGCGTGTGGATGCCGTGGCCTCGATGCTTTACCGCGACTATTCCCGCAATTATGGCGAATGGGTCCCCAACAAGGACGGTGGCCGCGAGAATTACGAGGCGATTGATTTCCTCAAGGCGATGAACACGATCTGCTACGCCGAAGTTGATGGGATCATGACCGTGGCCGAGGAATCGACCGCTTTCCCCGGTGTCTCGACGCCTGTGGACGCAGGCGGTTTGGGCTTTGGCTACAAGTGGAACATGGGGTGGATGAACGACACCCTGCGCTACATCGAAAAAGACCCGATTTATCGTAAATACGATCATCACCTGATGACCTTCCCGATCGACTATTCCTTCTCGGAGAATTTCATCCTGCCGATCAGCCATGACGAAGTGGTGCATGGCAAGGGCTCGATGATCGAAAAGATGCCGGGCAACGAGTGGGAGAAATTCGCGAACCTCCGCGCCTACTATGGTTTCATGTGGGGCCACCCCGGCAAGAAGCTCTTGTTCATGGGCTGCGAATTCGCCCAATGGGAAGAGTGGAACCACGACAAGTCACTGGACTGGGATGCGTTGCATGGCGAGGGGCAGCGTGGCGTTCAGGCATTGGTGCGTGACCTCAACCATCTTTATCGCGACACGCCCGCCCTGCACCGGCGCGACTGCGACCCCTCCGGCTTTGCATGGATTGCCAATGATCCAGAGCAGTCGCTGAGCGCCTTTGTCCGCTACGGCGAGGCAGGTGATGCGCCGGTAATTGTGGTCTGCAACTTTACACCCGTCGAACGCCGCTGGAAGATCGGCGCGCCGCAGGCCGGTGTCTGGGAAGAAGTGCTGAACACCGATGCCGCCAACTACGGTGGTGGCAATCGCGGCAACGAAGGAGCCGTCCAGACGCAGGGAGAGGCCTGGGACGGTCATCCGCAATCAGTCGAGATCACAGTGCCGCCGTTGGCGACGCTGATGTTCCGGCTTAAAACATAAGGAATAACAAGGGGAGGACTACATATGGCCGACACGACACGCCTTTCACAGCGGTCCATGGCTTTCGTTCTGGCAGGCGGGCGCGGCTCGCGCCTGAAGGAACTGACCGACCGACGCGTCAAACCCGCCGTCTACTTCGGCGGCAAGACCCGCATTATCGACTTTGCGCTGTCGAATGCCGTGAACTCCGGCATCCGCAAGATGGCAGTTGCGACCCAATACAAGGCCCATTCGCTCATCCGGCACTGCCAGCGCGGTTGGAACTTCTTTCGCGCCGAGCGGAATGAATTTCTGGATATCCTGCCTGCGTCGCAGCGCGTCTCCGAAGACATGTGGTATCGCGGCACAGCCGATGCGGTGACCCAGAACATCGACATCGTTGACAGCTACGGTGTGGACTACATCGTCATTCTGGCAGGCGACCACATCTACAAGATGGACTATGAACTGATGCTGCGTCAGCACGTCGAAGCAGGGGCGGATGTCACTGTCGGCTGCCTGACCGTGCCACGCGAAGAAGCAACGGCGTTTGGTGTCATGGCTGTTGATGCCGACAGCCGGATCACGTCTTTCCTTGAAAAGCCCGCTGATCCGCCCGCAACGCCGGAAGACCCGACTAAAGCGCTGGCCTCAATGGGGATCTATGTCTTCAACTGGAAGCATCTGCGCGAGTTGCTGCTGGCCGATGCCGAAGACCCGAATTCAGCGCATGACTTCGGCAATGACCTGATCCCTGACATCGTCAAGAACGGCAAAGCGATTGCCCACCGCTTCGACGACAGCTGCGTCCGTGCCGAAGGTGCGCCGAGCTACTGGCGTGATGTGGGCACAATCGACGCTTTCTGGCAGGCCAATATCGACCTGACGGATTTCACTCCCGAGCTGGACTTGTGGGACCGCCAGTGGCCGATCTGGACCTACTCCGAGATGGCCCCGCCTGCGAAGTTCATCCACGATGAAAGCGACCGGCGCGGGATGGCGATTTCCTCGATGGTGTCCGGTGGCTGCGTGATCTCGGGAACCGAAGTGCGCAACTCGTTGCTCTTTACGCAGGTCCACACCAATTCCTACGCGGTGCTGGATCATTCGGTGATCCTGCCCAATGTTGTGGTCAACAGACGCGCGCGTCTGCGCAAATGCGTGGTGGACCGAGGCGTTGTGATCCCCGCAGGGCTGATTGTTGGTGAGGACCCCGTCGAAGACGCCAAGTTCTTCCACGTGACCGAAAAGGGGACCACCCTGATCACGCAGCCTATGGTCGACGCATGGAACGCCGCACAATGATCAGGGTTCTGTCGGTCACCTCCGAATGCGCGCCTCTGGTGAAAACCGGCGGCCTTGCGGATGTGGCCGGCGCCCTTCCTGCTGCACTGAAAGACAACGGCGTCGAAATGCGCACGCTGCTGCCGGGCTATCCTGCCGTCATGGCGCAGGCAAAAAGGGCCAAGGTTGTCGCAGAATGGGACGATCTGTTTGGTGGACCAGCGCGGCTACTGGCAGATCGGAAGAGCGTCGTGTAGGGAAAGAGTGTGCCGTCA
>CAXQAV010000409.1:0-3077 GCA_964221795.1 Luminiphilus sp.
GAGGTGCTCGGTCTGGAAACAGCACTCCAGGCCGGTGGCGTGAAGATCGCAGGCGCGATCCTGAATGCCTATGATCCCAAAAAGGCACGTGGCCGTGATCCTGATCTGACCAGCTGTCTCAGCGATAGTTATGCCGGGTATCGTATTTATAGCTGTAACTGTAGGCATAGCGGCCACGTGCCTTTTTGGGATCATAGGCATTGAGGATCGCGCCTGCGATCTTCACGCCACCGGCCTGGAGTGCTTTTTCCATACCGAGAACCTCGGCCGGATGCGTTGCGCCAAAGCGTGTGACGGCGATCATAGCCCCCACACTGCGTCCGATCACCACCGGATCTGTCACAGCCAGAACCGGAGGCGCATCAATAATAATCAAATCAAAAGTGTCATTAAGCGACTGGATCAGTTTTTTAAATTCAGCCCGCATCAACAACTCTGATGGATTGGGTGGGAAAGGCCCGGCGGACATGACAGAGAGGTTTTCGACCGCGGTGGGCAACAGGACCGTATCGAGATCGGCATCGCCGGACAGATACTGGGCCAAACCGGGGGCATTGCGCGATGTCCCAAAATACTTGTGCTGCTGACCGCGGCGCATATCAGCATCAATCAGGCAGACCTTTTGCCCGGTCTGCGCCGCTATGACGGCCAAATTGGCTGAGACGAAGCTTTTGCCCATCCCTGGAGCCGGGCTGGTAAACGCAACGGAGCGCGTTGCGGCATCTAGCATCGCGAAGTGTAAGCCCGTCCTGAGTGACCGCAATCCCTCCACAAAGAGATCTGTGGGCGTGTCCAAAGCCACAAGCGGCAGTGTTCTCTTGCCTTTCGAATTCTGTGTCGCGAGGGGATGTTTGTTGAGAGTTGCAAAAACGGGAAGGCCCAACGCCTCAAGATCTTCGCTGCCGTTGATGCTCTTGCGCAGATAACTGCGGGCGAGGACCACACCCGCTCCCAGAACAAGCCCGAGGAGGCCAGCAAGGGCGAGGATCCGCGACTTCCGGGGGGCAACAGGAATATGTGATGCCCGCGCGGTATCAACGATCCGTACATTTCCGATATTGCTGGCGCGGAGCACCTGCAGCTCCTGCGCCCGATTGCGCAGCTGGACAAAAATCTCGCGGGAGAGTTCAAGATCCTGAGTGAGGTTCAGCACCTCGCGCTGCGTGGCAGGCAAGGCGCGGACCTCTTCACGCAGACTGCTCAGCCGTTCTTCCAGACGTTCACGGTTTGCCAAAAGCCTTTGGTAGTCGGGGTGATTGCGCGTGTAACGCTCGGCGAGCTCCGCTTCGAGCACTGCAAGATCTGCAAGCTCTGCCTCGAGGCTGTTTGTCTGCGTCAAGAGCGCAGCTCCTTCAGCGCTCAAATCAATAGCCTCTTGTTGTTGCCGGAAGGCGTTCAGTGCAGCCTCTGCTGCCTGCACCGCCTGGCGCGCCTCGGGGATCTGGCCCTCGACAAAGGTCAAGCTGCTCTCTGCTTCGGCAGCACTGCGATCGGCATTCTGCGCCAGATAAGCTTGCGCGACGGCATCGAGGGTGCGCCGCGCCTTCTCCGGCGATCCCGATTCATAGGTCAGGCGCAGGATCCCAGAGTTACGCCCCTGTTCGGAGACACCAAGCTCATCGCGGACGCGACTTATCGCCTGCGCTTCGGACAGTTGCACGATGCGAAACTGCCGGCCGGGGGCTCCGCTGAGCTGCCCTATCCGCAACGCCAGTCCGGTCTCCACATCCAGGACAGATTCTCCCACAACCCCTTCGATGACCTGGCCGTCCGGCAGCTGGACGACAAACCGCCCCTCGTCGCGCGCGGTCAGAATGAGGTCTTCCCCCAAGAACATCGGGGGCACATCCAACAAATCAAGGCGGATCACGTCTCCAGGGCGCGCGTAAGGCGTCAAGAAATCCCAATCAGGCAGTGGCAGGGCCTGTGTCGCCAGAAGATGGCCCAGCACGGGCGCGGTGACAGGCTCAGCGACCCAGTCAAGATTGAGCCGCGAAACCGCCCGCCCGACAACCAGCCGCGATCGAATGATCTCGATCTCTGTCACCGCACGCGGGCTATCGCCGGACAGGTCCGCCAGTCCCTCGGGAAGACCGAGCTGGTTTGCCTTTTCCTCGAGCTGCAGGAGCGCGTCCGCCTGGTAGCGCGGCGGGGTATTGAAGGCCACCAAGCCCCCAAGGACCACGGCGACCACCGCACAGGCGGCGATCGTCAGTTTGCCCGCCCACAGGCGGCCGAACAGCGCAAGCAGGTCGATTTCGTCATCGCTGGACCGGTCGATCGGCATCTGGGTCTGTTCGGTCATCTGCTATCCCTTGGCCCGCGGGGACAGGCGGTTTGTCCAGCCGGCCACTGCTTCATTGATTTGAGAAAAGACAATCTCGTGAAACGCCTCACTCCGCCGATAGGGATCCGCGATGTCCTTCCCGCCGGTCCAGTGGCTCAGCAGGAATGTCCGCCCCGAGCGTTGCGGCGCAATCCTTTCGATTTCGCGCTTGTGCCCGACCTCCAGGACCAGGAGTAAGTCAGACGCCTCACCAATCGCTTTGGTGAATTGTCGTGCCTGGTGCCGGGGGAGCATAACCTCGTGCGCCTCCGCGACTTGCCGTGCGGTCGCATCGACATCATGGCCCACCACGGCCGCGATGCCCGCAGACGACACAGCATGCTCCGGCAATGCTTGGCTGAGGAGGGCCGCTGCGACAGGCGAACGGCAGATATTACCGACACAAACGGTCAGAATTCGTTGCATGTGAACCTAGAGGTTATCGATTGTATTTGAGGTTGTATTGACAGCACTGACGGACGGCAACAGGCCGAAGATTGTATCATTCCAGCGCTGCCGGGGCGACCGCGTGACGTAGACGACATCGCCCACTTCCAGCATGAAACGCGCACCGACAAGGTAGCCCGCAGGCGACTCGACCGATAGCTGAAAGACTGTTGTGTCATTGCCGCGGCTGCGGAAGACGAAGATGCCTCGCGCGTCTGCGCGCAAGCCTTCCAGGCCACCGCGCCGCGACAGGGCTTGTGTCAAGGACAGTGGCTCGCCTGCCAGGTCAATGCTTGACGGGCTT
>CAXQAV010000410.1:0-8394 GCA_964221795.1 Luminiphilus sp.
GAGATTGTCTCTTGTGACTGGAGTTCAGACGTGTGCTCTTCCGATCTACGTCTTTGATGTGCTGGGGGTCGAGAACTCTGTCGCCTCACGCACCAGCTTTGGCGGCACCTCGCCCGCAAACGTCCGCGCGCAGGTCGCGCAGTGGAAGGCGATCTTGGGATGAAACGGATTTTCCTGGTGATCGGTTTGATGACTTTGGCGTCATGCGGCGCGGATGGCGCGCCTTTCGTGCCGACGGCGAACCTTGGTCTGAACATCGGCCCGAATGGTGTGACGCCGGGGGCGAGTCTCGGTGCCTCGAATGGCACGGTTTCGGTCGGGGTAGGGCTGTAACATGCGCTTTGTCTGGCTGGCCCTTGCCGTCTGGGGCACGATCCATCCGATGTATTACTTCGTCAGCTGGTTTCAGGAAAACGGCTGGTCGATCATGGCGATGGTCGATGCGTGGCACGCGAATGCGGCGAGTAGCGGGCTGGTCTGGGATCTGACGATTGCCGCCGTCACGCTGACGATCTGGGTGATCTACGAGGCCTTTGTGAAGCGGGACTGGCTAAGGTTGCTGGCGATTCCGGCGACATACTGCATCGGGGTCAGTTGCGGGTTGCCGCTCTACCTCTATCTTCGGGGGCGGAAGGGGTAGACCCGAAACAGGGTTGGTCTTTTCCTGCTTTCTGCTATGTCCCACTTCGGTTTTGGAGAAGGACGTGAGCAGTGGATCATTTTCTCTATCGTGACGGAGTGTTGCATGCCGAGGACGTGCCCGTAGCAGAGATTGCGGCGGCCGTCGGCACGCCGTTCTATGTCTATTCCACGGCGACCCTGAAACGTCACTTCTCCCTTTTTGACGAAGCGCTCGCTTGGGGCGATCACCTTGTCTGCTTTGCGATGAAATCGCTGTCCAATCAGGCTGTGATCAAGCTCTTGGGCAATGCCGGTGCGGGGATGGATGTGGTCTCGGGCGGGGAATACCTGCGCGCCAAGGCGGCGGGCGTGCCGGGTGAGCGGATTGTGTTCTCGGGCGTCGGCAAAACCGCTGATGAAATGCGTCTCGCGTTGGAAGGTGGCATTCGTCAGTTCAACGTCGAAAGCGAGCCGGAGATGATCGTGCTGGATCAGGTGGCGCAGTCGTTGGGCGTTGTCGCCCCCATCACCGTGCGCGTGAATCCCGATGTGGACGCCAAGACCCATGCCAAGATCGCGACGGGCAAGTCGGAAAACAAATTTGGGATTCCCATCAGCCGTGCGCGCGAGGTCTATGCGATGGCGGCCAAGATGCCGGGCCTCAAGGTCATCGGCATCGACGTGCATATCGGCTCGCAATTGACCGAGCTTGCGCCGTTTGAGGCGGCTTATCGCAAGGTGGCCGAACTGACCGAAGTGCTGCGCGCGGACGGGCACGAGATCACGCGCCTTGATCTGGGCGGGGGCCTTGGTATTCCCTATTCGCGTTCGAACGAGGCACCGCCTCTGCCCACAGATTACGGCCAGTTGATCCAGCGCACCGTCGGGCACTTGGGCTGCGAGATCGAGATTGAACCGGGGCGTCTGATTTCGGGCAATGCGGGGCTGATGGTCTCGAAGGTCATTTACGTCAAATCGGGAGAGGATCGGGATTTCCTGATTCTCGATGGCGCGATGAACGACCTGATCCGTCCTGCCATGTACGACGCACACCACGACATTGTGCCGGTGGTCGAGCCGGAGGCAGGGGCAGAACCTGCAAAATACGATATCGTCGGGCCAGTCTGCGAGAGTGGTGACACTTTCGCCAAGGGGCGTGTGATGCCTGCCGTGGCTGCCGGTGATCTGGTCGCCTTCCGGTCGGCGGGGGCCTATGGCGCGGTAATGTCCTCGGAATACAACTCGCGTCCGCTGATCCCCGAAGTTCTGGTCAATGGCGATCAATTTGCAGTTATTCGCGCACGCCCTACCTATGAAGAAATGATTGCACGCGATACGCTACCAGCGTGGTTGGTCTGATCCTTGATGGGCTGACGACGCGAGACATGCGTAAGACGCCCGAGGAGATAGGCCGCTGAGAGATCAGCAAGACAAGCTGCGCCACCTGCGCTTTCCGGTAAAGGCCACCCGTCTGGGGATGGTCGCCGAGGAGGCTGTGCGCGCGTTCTGGCCTTTCTGGACGGCGATCTTCTTTATTCTCGCGCCGCTGATGTTCGGCTGGCAGGACCTTGTCCCGCTCGAGGTCTTCTGGGGTGCGGCTGTTGTCTCGGTGCTGGCCTTCTTCGGCACACTGGTCCGGGGCGTGCGCCGATTCCGCCTGCCGACTGAGGCGGAGGCGCTCGCTCGCGTTGACGCGCATTTGCCGGGCCGCCCGATTGCCGCCCTTTCGGATACCCAAGCAATCGGCAGTGGTGATCTTGCATCCGAAGCGGTGTGGAAGGTCCATGTCGCGCGGATGGAGGAACGCACCAAGGCCGCGCGCCCCGTCGAGCCTGACCTGCGCGTGTCCGACCGCGATCCTTATGGCCTGCGCTTTATCGCGCTCTTGTTCTTTGTGACGGCACTTTTGTTCGGTTCGCTCTGGCGGGTCGGCTCGGTCGGCGACGTGGTTGCGGGGCAGGAGCAGACGCTGGCCAGTGGTCCGGTCTGGGAAGGCTGGGTCGAACCGCCTGCCTATACCGGACGTCCGTCGCTTTATCTCAATGACATTCCGGCAGGTGACCTGCGCGTGCCGGTGGGCAGCCAGATCACGCTGCGCCTTTATGGTGAAGTGGGGGCGCTCACGGTGGCCGAGACGGTTTCGGGCCGTACCGGCGAGGTCGCGCCCGCCTCTGATCCGCAACAGGCCTTCACGATTACGCAGTCGGGCACTTTGACAATCCTCGGCCCGACAGAGACCACATGGGAGATTTCCGCGATTGCGGACACCCCGCCGTCGGTTTCGCTGTCTGCAACGATCGAGGCGGATGCGATGGGCGAGATGTCCCAGTCGTTTACTGTCACAGACGATTATGGAGTCGAATTCGGCACGGCCACGATCACGCTTGATCTGGCCTCGGTTGACCGCCGCCACGGGCTGACGATTGATCCTGATCCGATGGAACCTCTGGTCCTTGATCTGCCCATGCCCTTCACCGGCGACAGGACTGAATTCGAAGAACTGCTGATCGACAACCTCAGCCAGCACCCGCTGGCGAATATGCCGGTGATCATGCAACTGGAAGTCACCGACGCAGCGCGTCAGGTGGGGATTAGCGACGCTGAGCAGCTGATCTTGCCGGGCCGCCGCTTTTTCCAGCCGCTGGCCCGTGCGGTCATCGAACAGCGCCGCGATCTGATGTGGTCCAAGGCGAATGCGCGCCGCGTGAACCAGATCCTGCGGGCGGTCTCGAACCAGCCCGAGGGGTTCTTTACCAGCGAGACAACCTACCTGCGGATGCGCACCATTATTCGCCGCCTTGATAATATGGCCCAGTTCGGCATGACCGATGAGGGTCAGGCCGAGATTGTCGAGGCGCTCTGGGATCTGGCGATCCAGCTTGAGGATGGCCGTCTTGCCGATGCGCGGGAACGTCTGCGCCGCGCGCAGGAACGTCTGGCCGAGGCGATGCGCAACGGCGCTTCAGACGAAGAAATTTCCGAGCTGATGCAGGAATTGCGTGATGCCACCAACGACTATCTGCGCATGCTGGCAGAGCAGGCCGAACCCAATGACGGGACTGATATGGCTGATAGCGGTCAGGAAGGTCAGCAGATGGGCATGGATGAATTGCAGGCGCTGATGGACAGGATCGAGCAGCTCATGCAGGAAGGCCGCATGGCCGAGGCGCGGGAGCTGATGGAGCAGCTCAACCAGTTGATGGAGAACCTGCGCGTCACCCAAGGCGAGGGTGGTGATGGTCCGCAGTCGCCGGGCGAGCAATCAATGGATGATCTGGCCGAGACATTGCGCGATCAGGAAGAACTGTCGGATGATGCTTTCCGCGATCTCCAGCAACCGGGTGATATGGGGGAACAGCAAGGTCAGGGCCAGCGTGGCGACGGTGCCGAAGCGGGGGCGCAGGGCCAGCAGAACCAGCGCGGACAACGCCCCGGTCAACCGCAGGGCCAGCAGGGCCAGAGCGGCGACCAGCCCAATCAGGGTGGCCAGGCAGGGCAGGGTCAGGGCGTGGGTGATGAGTCGCGCAGTGGTGAGCAGCGCGATGATGGCGCAGGCGGCGAAGGCGACGAACGCAGTCTGGCAGAGCGCCAGCGCGCTTTGCGCGACGAACTCCAGCGCCAGCGCGAGGGCCTGCCAAACCTCCCCGGGGAGTCCGGTGAAATCGCACGCCGTTCGCTAGAGCGGGCCGAAGACGCCATGGAAGGTGCCGAAGAGGCGCTGCGTGATGGTGATCTGGCGGAAGCGATCGACCGCCAGTCCGAAGCGATGGATGCCCTGCGCAACGGAATGCGCGAGTTGGGCCGTGCGCTTGCTGACAACCAGAACGCCGAACCCGGACAGGGTGCTGAACAGGGGCAGGCCTCTAACAGCCAGTCGAATGAGCAGCGCGATCCTTTGGGTCGTGAGATGGGCAACACGGGCCAGTTGGGCACCGACCAGAACCTTCTGGGCGGTGTGGACATCAACCGCCGTGCCGAGGAACTGCTGGACGAACTGCGCCGCCGGTCGGCCGAACAGAACCGGCCAGAGATAGAGCGTGACTACCTCCGGCGGCTGCTTGACCAGTTCTGATGCTTAGCCGGTGAACTGTCCAATCAGGGCGCGGACGCTTTCGACAATCCCCGAGATTGTGACATTCATTGACGACCGCAGTTGATCCATGATCGCCACGTATTGCGTCATTGTCTCGCGCGATTGTGGGATGTTCTCGATGATCTGTCCCGCAAGCACATAAGGCGTGACGATCACGGCAAAGAGCCCCAGCACCAGGAAAAAGCCGCGCCGGAAGCCCTGACGCCGCATGGCTTCGACACGCTCGGCTTCGGTGATTTCGGCGCCAGCGTTCTGTTCGCG
Source organism: Luminiphilus sp. (assembly GCA_964221795.1). Lineage (GTDB taxonomy): Bacteria > Pseudomonadota > Alphaproteobacteria > Rhodobacterales > Rhodobacteraceae > Yoonia. The sequence goes on from CAXQAV010000410.1 coordinate 4,976, forward strand.
TTCCCGCAAGACGGCGTTTATCTCGTTGATGCCGGGCACGGAGCGTGGGTTGGCTGTCGCGACACCGGCGGCGGCGCCAGCGGCAGCGGCGGCAGCGGCTTTTGACGGTCGGCTGTCGCCGCGGTTGCCCATTTCCAGATTGGCCATTTCGGCAATGCGGGCACGCGTTGCCTCGATCTTGACGGGATCGGCTTGCTTGCGTTCGGGGCGCTTTGTTTCTGCCGCCTTGTAAGGCCCAGGGACGTTCTTGTGCTCGCGGGCTGCCTCTTCGCGCAGGATGTTCGCGATGTTCGGATCTACTGGGCGATGTTTGGGCTGGTGCGTCTGGCTCTTTTCCTTGTAGTGATGCGGGACGACATTGGCGCCCACATCGCGGGAGGTTGCGGCCACGGGCTCTCTCGCCTCTGACTTTACGGCGGTCGGAATGGGCCGTGAGAGAACGCGAGAGACCGGACGGGACAGCACCCGCGACATCTCGGTCTGGAACCATGTATGGCCGCAGGTGGAACACTGCACATCGCGTCCCCCTTTCGGGATCGCGTCGTCGGCCACGTTATACTGTGCATCGCACTTTGGACAAATGAGCCGCATGTCGTTTCCTTTTGCCCGTCTTGCCTGAAGATTATTATTTGATTTGCATTAAACTACCAAGGCCTGCGTCAAAGGCAAAGGATTTGGCGTGCGGCACATAGTTGAGATTGAATCCTTGCCCCGATTTCGGCAGAAGAGGGGAAAATCATAAGGGTCAGGGCGGTGATCGATCTCGAGAAAGTCTCTTACGGCTATGGTGGCGCGATGTTGTTTTCGCAGCTCTCCATGAGCCTTGCGCCTGGGTCTTTCCACTTTCTCACAGGGCCGTCGGGCGCGGGCAAAACAACGCTTTTGCGCCTGTGTTATGCGGATTTGCAGGCCAAGACCGGCCGCGTAAAGATGTTCGGCAAGGATGCCGCCAAACTGGACCGCGATCAGGTGGCACTGGCCCGCAGACGCATCGGTGTGGTGCATCAGGATTGCCAGTTTCTGGACCATCTGAGCATTGCCGAAAACATCTGCCTCCCGCTCACAGTGGCCGGACGGAACGATGAAGTCGGCAAGAACCTGCCGGAGTTGCTGAAATGGGTGGGGCTGACAAAGCAGGCCGAGCAGCGTCCGCCAGAACTGTCCGGCGGTGAGCGGCAGCGCGCCGCTTTGGCCCGCGCGGTGATCCTGTCACCGGATGTGATTTTGGCGGATGAACCGACAGGCAATGTCGATTGGGAAATGTCCGAGCGCCTGATGACCCTGCTGGTCGAGCTGAACAAGATGGGCAAGACAGTGCTGATCGCAACCCATGATCTGGGCATGATCCGCGCGATGAAGTCAGCGGTCAGCGCCCGTGTGTCGCGGCTCAAGGACGGACAGTTGTTGCAAGCGGGGGCAGACCTATGAACGGACTGCTGGAACTGATTATCGGTGATGCGCAGGCAGACCGCGTCGTTCCGCCAACGGGCACAACGACGCGGCTGACGGTCTTTGTGGCCGGCGTGATGGCGTTCCTTGCCATCATCGCGCTGGCGGTTTCACTGACCACCGGCCGCGTGGCGGGGGTCTGGGCAGAAGAACTGGCGCAATCCGCCACGCTCCGCCTGCCAGCTGACCCCGAAAACGCCGATGCGTTTCTGGTCGAGGCGATGGAGGTTCTGCAGACTACGCCGGGTGTGGAGCGCGCGCGGGCTTTGACGCCTGCCGAGCAACAGGCGTTATTGCAGCCGTGGTTCGGCCCTGATCTGCCACTCGACAGCCTGCCGCTGCCCCAGTTGATCGAAGTGGTCGCTGGCGGTGAGGGGTATGATGTCGAGGGCCTGCAAGCTCGCCTTTCTGCGCAGGTGCCGGGCGCGGTGCTGGATGACCATACAAGCTGGCGTGCTCCTTTGCTGGATGCGGCGGCAAGGATCAGGGTGATCGGTTGGGTCGTCGTCATTCTGATCGCCTCTGCCGTGGCCGCGATGATCACGCTGGCCGCGCAAGCCTCGCTGGCCGCCAACGAGCAGGTGATCCGTGTGCTGCGCCTTGTAGGGGCGCGGGATGTCTACATCGCGCGGGCCTTTGTCCGCCGCTACACGCTGCGCGCCCTGCTGGGTGCCGCGGTCGGTGCGGTGCTGGGGGGTGTTGCCCTGATGCTGATGCCGCAGGGCGATGCGCGCACCAGTATCTTTCTAGGTGTGGGTTTCGAAGGGTTCGAGTGGGTTTGGCTCTTGGTCATTCCTCTCTTGTCGGGCATCGTGGCGTTCATTGCGACACGCGCAGCCGCGATGGGCAAGCTGAGGGAGATGACATGAGGGATGCTATTCAATGGATCAGGTCGCTGATCTTCAACGCCTACATGTATGTTGCGATGCTGTTCTATGGTCTGGTCTACCTGATCCCTGCGATGATTTCCTCCGAAGGCGCTGTGGCTGCTTGCCACGGCTATTGCCGCCATATCCGTTGGGCCGCGTCATGGATGATCGGACTCAAGGTTGAATACCGCGGCGAGGCACCAACAGTTGAATGCATGGTCGCGCCCAAGCATCAGTGCTTTCTGGATGTGCTGATGATCTACGCCGCCGTGCCGCGCGGCAAATTCATCATGAAATCCATCCTGAAATACGCCCCCATCGTGGGCCAGTTCGGTCTGCGCATCGGCTGTATTCCCGTGGATCGCGGCAAGCGCGGGCAGGCGATCCGCAAGATGGTCGCGGACGTGAAGGCAGGGCATGCCAAGCCGGGCCAGTTGATCATCTATCCGCAGGGCACCCGCATCGCACCCGGCGTCAAGGCTCCCTATAAGGTGGGCACTGGCGCGCTATATCGCGAGTTGGGCCAGCCGGTCTATCCGGTGGCGACCAATGTGGGCGTCTTCTGGCCCAAGCGCGGGGTGAGGCGCAAACCCGGCACTGCGGTGTTCGAGTTCCTTCCAGTGATCGAACCCGGATTGGATGTGCCTGACTTCATGTACCGCCTTGAGGAAGAGATCGAAACCGCAACCACGGCACTCAACAAGGAAGCAGGCTTTCATGGCTGACCATATCGTGCGGGAAATCGCCGCACTCGAAGCGCTCTACGGCACACCGGGAGAGGCTTCGCTGATCAAGGTCGCGCCACGCCTGACGCCGCTCTATGCCAAATGGATCATGGCGTCGTGCTTTTGTGTGGTCTCCACCGCGGGCCCTGAAGGAACAGACGGTAGCCCGCGTGGCGATGACGGACCTGTCGTGCAGATGCTTGATGACAAGACATTGCTCCTGCCCGATTGGCGCGGGAACAACCGGATCGATACCCTGCGCAATATTGTCGAGGATGGCCGCATGAGCTTGATGTTCATGGTCCCGGGTTCAAACAATGTGATCCGCGTGAACGGCACGGCTGTGGTCTCGGTTGATCCGGACCTGCTTCGCCGG
>CAXQAV010000411.1:0-3083 GCA_964221795.1 Luminiphilus sp.
CACGACGCTCTTCCGATCTGCGGTTCAACAGTTCGCGGTCATGGCTGACGATCAGCACGGTATGGGGATATTTGACCAGATAGGCCTCGAGCCAGAGCGCGCCTTCGAGATCGAGGTAGTTCGTCGGTTCGTCCAGCAGCAGCAGGTCGGGTTCGGAAAAGAGCACGGCGGCAAGTGCCACGCGCATCCGCCAGCCACCAGAGAAGGCGGAGCAGGGCATCAGTTGTTCTTCCGGCGTGAACCCCAGACCGCGCAGGATGGTGGCCGCGCGGGCCTCGGCGGACCATGCGTCGATAGCGGCACGGCGCGTCTGCACTTCGGGGATGCGGGTGGGGTCGGTGGCAGTCTCGGCCTCGGCCAACAGGGCGTCGCGTTCGGTATCGGCGGCCAGCACCGTGTTGATCAGGCTGACCTCGTTTCCGGGCACCTCCTGACTGACACCGCCGATTTTCCAGCCTTTGGGGATGCTGACCGAGCCGATGTCGAGCACCATCTCGCCACGGATCACCTTGAAAAGCGTGGTTTTGCCAGAGCCGTTTCGCCCCACAAGGCCGACCTTGTGGCCGGTGGGGATCGTGACAGTGGCGTTCTCGACCAGCGTGCGGCCTTCGACGGAATAGGTGATGTCGGAAATCTTGAGCATGAGAGGCGCTATGATGGATCACCGGAGCGCGGTCAATGGGGCAGGGATGGCGTTCTTTCGCGCGCCCAGCTAGAGGTCGGGCATGGATATGTCGCGCCTTGTCTTGTTTGCCTCATTGATTGTGCTGGTCTCGGGTTTCTTCTGGGGGCTCTACTGGATGCCTGTCCGCCAGATCGAGGGTCTCGGGCTGAGTGGGGCATGGGGCAGTGTGGCCGCGGGGCTGGCAGGGACGCTGGTGCTCTTGCCCTTTGCGTGGCGGGCGCGCGCAGTCCTTTTGCGCGCTGACCCGCTGGCGCTGGCGTCGACCGCTTTGGGCGGCTTTGCCTTCTTCCTTTACTCCGTCAGCTACGTCTACGGACAGGTCGCGGTGGTGGTCATCCTGTTTTTTCTTGCCCCTGTCTGGGCGACCCTCCTGGGCCGTTGGTGGATGGGCTGGCCGATAACGCCGATGCGGGTGCTGGTGCTGGTATTCGGGCTGGCGGGCCTTGCGGTGATGCTGGGGGGCAAAGGCGGATTGCCCGTACCTCGCGCGGTAGGCGAGTGGCTGGGTCTGCTTGCGGGGCTCTGCTGGGCTGTCGCCAGTATCGGTATCAGGGTCCGTCCGGCCTTGCCGCCTGTGGATGGTGGTTTTGTCTTTGTGGGTGGCGCGTTTCTTGGCGGCCTCTGCCTTGCGCCTTTCCTGGGCGGTGGCCCCGACCTGTCGGCGGTGCCTGATCTGCCTGCACTCGGCTTTTGGGTGCTTGTGACGGGTGCGTTCTGGTGGGCTGGCCTGCTGATCGGGATCATGTGGGCCACGCCCAAGCTCGACCCTGCGCGGACAAGTATCCTGCTGATGGTCGAGGTGCCCGTTGCGGCTGTGTCTGCGGCCATTCTGATCGGTGACCATCTGACTTTGCCGCAGATGATCGGAGGTATGCTGGTCATTGTCGCAGGGGTGATCGAGGTCCTGCCTAGCCGTGCGTTGGCCAGACGTGGTGTTCGTCATCAATAATCAGCGCATGGGCGTGGGTATGGCCTTTGCCCGCCAGATGCGGGTGGTCGTCCGGTAGCTCGGGGTGGCTATGGGTGACTACGACCGGATCGCCTTCGGGCCAGAACCAGAGCGCAAGGCCGATCCCGATAAGACAGATCACCGTCAGCACCCCCATCGACGCCGCCGTGCCCCATGCGGTCATGGTTGACCCCGCTACGGGATAGGTGATCAGCCAGCAGACATGGCTGAGGGCGAACTGCGCGGTAAAGACCGACTGCCGATCCTCGCGATGGGCCGAACGTCGGAGGAGCCGCCCGCTCGGCGTGATGATCGCGGCATAGGAGAGGCCCATCACCGCCCAGAGTAGCAGGAACACCGGCCACGTCGGGTCCAGGATGGTCAGGGAAAGCATCAGCGCTGTCATGATGACCGCACCACCGATCATGACGAGCCGGTCTGACATCCATTTCAAAATCGCGGGCAAGGTCAGGGCCGCCAGCATTGAACCCGCGCCAAAGAAGGCCAGTGCGAGGGCCACATCCCTGTCTTCCAGCCCGAATCCGTCCCGCACAACGACCACGGTATTGACGATGACAAAGGCGCTGCCTGCCGCTGCCGTCAGCGTCAGCGACCAGAGCCCGCGCAGGCGTGGCGTGGCAATGTAGACGCGGATGCCGCGCGTAAGCCGCTCGCGGAACGGACGGTCCTTTTGCTGACCGCGCGGGGGCAGGGTGGTTGTGCCGATCAGGAGGGCCGACAGGACAAAACCGATGACGGTACCGCCGAAGAGCCAGTGATAGCTCATCAACAAGAGAAGAAGGCCCGCGAGCGCCGGGCTCAGCAAGTTCTCAAGATCATAGGCCAGCCGCGAGAGCGACAATGCTTTGGCGTAGTCATCCTCGTCATCGAGGATATCGGGAATCGTTGCCTGAAATGTGGGTGTAAACACCGCACTGGCGGTCTGCAGAAGAAAGATCGCCAGATATATCTGCCAGATCTCGGTGATGAAGGGCAGGGCCAGCGCCACGCCCGCGCGAATGAGATCGGCGGTAATCATGACCACGCGGCGCGGCAGGCCCGAAACCAGCGCCCCGGCAATGGGTGACAGTCCCACATAGGCGACCATCTTGATCGTATAGGCTGTCGCCAGAACCGCGCCAGCTGCGACCCCCGCCAGATCGAAGGCGAGCAGCCCGAGAGCCACAGTCAAGAGACCAGTACCCACCAGTGCCAGCACCTGTGCGCTGAAAAGACGGCCAAAGACGGGGTGAAAGACGAGCGCGAACATAGTCGCAGGCTACTCAAGCGGTGCAGGCTGCGCAATTTGGGTTTTCATGGCAAATCCGCCGTGATAGGGCGCTGCCATCATGTCAAAGGGCACTTTGCCCCACCGCAAAAAGAAGAGGCTTTCATGGCTATCCAACGCACATTCTCGATCATCAAGCCGGACGCAACCAAGCGTAACCT
>CAXQAV010000412.1:0-2601 GCA_964221795.1 Luminiphilus sp.
GTCGGTGCAAAACCCTTGGCCACGACCGATAACATGAACTTCGGCAACCCCGAGAAGCCGCACATCATGGGTCAGTTTGTCGGTGCGATCCAGGGCATCGGCGAGGCGGTCAAGGCGCTCGACATGCCCATCGTCTCTGGCAACGTGTCGCTTTATAACGAGACCGAAGGGCGCGCGATCCTGCCTACCCCCACGATCGGGGCCGTGGGTCTGATCAGCCACCCTGACCAGATGATCACAGGCGACCTGCGCGAAGGCCACGTCCTGCTGCTGCTTGGCGAAACGCATGGCCACCTCGGCCAGTCCGCCATTCTGGCCGAGGTCTATGGCCGCGCCGAGGGCGACGCCCCGCCTGTCGATCTCGCGCGCGAAAAGGCCCACGGTGATTTCATCCGCGCCAACTGCGCGCTGATCAAAGCCTGTACCGACCTCAGCGACGGCGGCCTTGCCCTTGCTGCTTTAGAGATGGCCGAAAAGGCCGGCGTCGGCATCACGCTGGATGTCGAAGACACGCCCACTCTCTTTGGCGAGGATCAGGGACGCTATCTCATCGGCTGCAATTTCGATCAGGCCGAGGCGCTGATGCTCGCAGCCGGTCAGGCAGGCATCACCTTGACCACCGTTGGTAAGGTCGGTGGCAATCACGTGACATTTGGCTCTCAAAGCGCCCCATTGGCTGAACTCAGCAGCCTATACCGCTCGGCTTTCGCTCAGGCCGTCGCCTAAGCGTTATTATTGGCCCATAAATATCCCCGCCGGAGGCTCCCCACTTGTCCATCCGGCGGGACGCACCTAATTTGAGCGTAACACGCCAAAGGATACCACATGCCCATCACTGCCCACGAGATTGAGACCCTGATCAAGCAACAGATGCCAAACGCCACCGTGCAGATCGAAGGCGAGGACGGGGTGCATTTTCAGGGCCTCGTGATCGACGAAAGCTTTCGTGGCATGAACCGCATTCAGCAGCAGCGCGCGGTGATGGCGATCATCAAACCCAAAGTGGACAGCGGCGAGATTCATGCCCTCGGGCTGACCACACGGGCACCGGATTAAGAGTCAGAGATTTCGAAACATCTGACCCCACAAAAGGACAAGACAGAATGAGCGCACAAGACAGAATCAAAGAAACCGTCACCTCCAATGACGTGGTACTGTACATGAAAGGCACCAAGAGCATGCCGCAGTGCGGGTTCTCCTCGCGCGTGGCGGGCGTTCTGAACTTCATGGGCGTGGATTATACGGACGTGAACGTCCTTGCCGACGATGAAATCCGTCAGGGGATCAAGGACTATTCCGACTGGCCCACGATCCCGCAGCTCTACGTCAAGGGCGAGTTCGTCGGCGGCTGTGACATCATCACCGAGATGACGCTCTCGGGCGAGCTGGACACGCTTCTGGAAGAAAGCGGCGTTGCCTTTGATAAGGATGCGGCGAACAAGATCCGCGAAGCCAACAGCTGATCACGCATAGCGATTGACGAAAAAGGGGCCGCAGGGCCCCTTTTTGTGTCAGTTGCCCTCGACCGCTTCGGCGAGCGCTTCGGCACGGGCAGCGATTTCGGCAAGCGCCTCTGTCACGGCGGCGGGGATCACAGGCACTTCGATTCGCTGCGGCGCAGGGGCGGGCTGGGTCTTGATGGTCTCGATTGCGGCACGCATCTCGCCCGCTTCGGCCTCCAAAGTGCGGACCTTGTCTTCCAGTTCCGCAGTCTTGTCGGCCAGCATCAAACCCGCCATCAACAGCATCCGTGCCTCCGGCAGGCGGCCGATCTGGGCTGCCAGATGCTGCGCCTCTGCATCCAGCATGGCAGCCGCCGAACGCAGGAAATGCTCCTCGCCGTCCTGACAGGCCACTTCAAAGGTGCGGCCACCGATAGAGATTTCGACCTGTGGCATGCTTATGCCTCCGCAATCAGGGGTTTGAGTTCGGCGATGATGGTGTCCATCTCGGCCGCATCTGCCGCGCGCTGTGTTTCAAGCGACGCAACTTCTGCTGCAAGCGAGGCGTCGTGAAGCTCGGGCGACAGCCCTTCGGTCACGGCGCTGCGCAGTTTGGCGTTCATCTCGCGCAATTGCAGGTTTGATGCGCGCAGTTTCTGAAGTTCGGCGTCCATTGCACCCAGGCTTGCGATCTGGCTCTCGACCCTGGCGGTCAGGGCAGCCACCTGCCCGTCCTGCCGTTCCTTGAGAATGGCGACACGCTGGGTCAGCTCTTCATTGGCTGCCCGCTCTCTCTCAAGTGCCGCCTGGAGCGCCTCCGTGGTGTCGCCCTTCCCGGCCGAAGGACGCTGCTCAAGCCCTGCCCTGATACGGTCCAATGCAGCGGTGATCCTGTTCTCAAGGGCACTGATGTCACTCATTCGGGCGTCCTTTCACGTCGGGGCCGATACACCGTCAAAGGGCAATTTCCATCCTTCCAACCGGTCGGACTGGACGAATCGTACCCTTTGAGTGGAAGCCTAAGCCATGCCCCCGCCTCCCGCAAACCACCACAGACCTGAAATAAGAGGAACTTATCTGTCACGCTTGATCTTGGACCTCACCCTGATATGACGCTGCCAAACGCAAATCTTGCCAAAAGATAGGACCTGATCTTGGA
>CAXQAV010000413.1:0-6913 GCA_964221795.1 Luminiphilus sp.
CAAAGCCCGAAATGCGGCCAACCTGAATGCGGGCGCGGTCGGTCTTCAGGCGATCCTTAAACCGCTTTTCAACAGCTGCGTTGTTCTTGCGCTCGTCCATATCGATAAAGTCGATGACGATCAGACCGGCAAGGTCGCGCAGGCGCAGCTGGCGTGCCACTTCGTCCGCTGCCTCAAGGTTTGTCTTGAGGGCGGTCTGCTCGATCGAGCCTTCCTTGGTCGCGCGACCGGAGTTGACGTCGATGGCCACAAGCGCCTCGGTGATCCCGCTCACGATGTAGCCGCCAGAAGGCAGTTGCACTGTCGGATTGAACATACCGTTCAGATAGCCTTCGACCTGATAGCGCGCAAAGAGCGGCAGCTGGTCGGCGTAGTGTTTCACGAACTTGGCGTGGGACGGCATGATCATCTTCATGAAGTCCTTGGCGGTGCGGTAGCCCGCCTCGCCTGCGACGATCACCTCGTCGATCTCTTTCGAATAGAGATCGCGGATCGAACGTTTGATCAGGTCGCCTTCCTCGTAGATCTTGGCTGGCGCGGTCGATTTCAGCGTGAGTTCGCGAATGTGTTCCCACATGCGCTGCAGGTATTCGTAGTCGCGCTTGATTTCCGCCTTGGTCCGCTGCGAGCCTGCGGTCCGGATAATCAGACCGGCACCTTCAGGCACGGTAAGAGACCCTGCTATTTCCTTGAGGTTCTTGGGGTCGGCGGCATTGGTAATCTTGCGGCTGATACCACCACCACGGGCGGTGTTCGGCATCAGAACGCAATAGCGACCGGCCAGCGACAGATAGGTCGTCAGGGCAGCACCCTTGTTGCCACGCTCTTCTTTCACAACCTGAATCAGGAGGATCTGGCGGACCTTGATGACTTCCTGAATCTTGTAGCGCTTGGGGCGCAGCTTGCGGACAGGGCGGACCTCGTCGGTGTCGTCCTCTTCGGCGACGCTTTCGATTTCGTCGTCTTTTGCTTCCGCTTCGTCATCGCTGTCGTCATCAGCGCCGGTGTCATCTTCATCGGCGTCGAGGTCTTCGTCGCTCGCTGGTGTCTCGACCGGCGTTTCGCCGACCAGTTCCATCGGAGAGCTGCCCTCTTCGCTTTCGCCAAAGTCGATGGTTTCCATACCCGCGATATCGCCAGAGGTTTCTTCCTCGGGTGTTTCGACGTCTGCAGTCACCACGGCGTCGCCGTTGCTCGCGTCTGCCGCCTTGGAGCGACGGCGACGGCGCTTGGGTTTTTCTTTGGCTTTCTCAGCTTCCGCCTCGGCCTCTGCCCTCATGGCTTCAGCGTAGGCATTCTCCTCGGCAATTAGCGCTTCGCGGTCGGCGACCGGAATCTGGTAATAGTCGGGATGGATTTCCGAGAACGCAAGGAACCCGTGGCGGTTGCCGCCGTAGTCGACAAAGGCCGCCTGAAGCGAGGGTTCGACGCGGGTTACCTTTGCGAGGTAGATGTTTCCAGCAAGCTGACGCTTGAACTGGCTTTCAAAATCAAATTCTTCGACTTTGTTTCCGTCCACCACAACAACGCGGGTTTCTTCCGCGTGTGTGGCATCGATGAGCATTTTCTTTGGCATGTTGTCCGTTCGCACGTAACCCGGGCGGCGCCCCTGGAGGAGCCGTTGTCCGTGTGACGTGTCTGATATTGGCGATCTGCGCGCGGGCCGTGCCAGCGTCCCTCGGGACGGCTGCATCGTGCCTCTGTTTCAGCGCGCTTTGCATCGCGTTTCTCTCCGACCCCGAAAACGGGGCCCGTTCATGGCCCGGTCGGCGTTTCATCGCACGACCTGCGGCGTTCTTCTGATCCCGAAGGATCAAATCAGCTGCGTTTTCCGGCATGTTGCATCCGCAACGCAGAGAATTCCTATCGGACATCACCACGCGTCCATCGCGCGGGCATCCGTAGGTTCTACATAAGGGACGAAAGGCACCTTGCACAAGTGGTCCTGTGCATAAGTGCCGCGCGCAGGCTCTTACAGATAGTCAGATCGCTGCAACCCGTACTTCGCCATCTTCTCGTTGAGGGTCCGGCGCGGCAGGCAAAGCTCTTCCATGACCGACACGATCGAGCCGCGATGCCGTCGCATCGTGTTGTCGATCAGCATACGTTCGAAAGCTTCCACGAATTCTTTCAGCGGCTTGCCTTCGGTGGTCATGGCGGGTTTGCTATCTTCCTCATCAGCCATCAGCAATGAAGCAATCGAACCTGTCTCGCGTCGGTTTTGCAGAACCGCACGTTCGGCGACGTTGATCAGCTGGCGGACATTGCCTGGCCATGGTGCCTGCAACAGTTGTGCCGCCTCTTGTGCCTTGACTTCCGGCGCGTCACACCCGTATTCATCCGCGAATTCCTCACCCAAGCGGCTGAAGAGCGACAGAATATCCTCGCCCCGCTGCCGCAGGGGCGGCACGACAATGCGCAGGGCCGCGAGCCGATAGAAAAGATCTGGGCGCAACACGTCTTCAATGGTCTTGTTCTGCTCCTGCAGATTGCAGATCGCCACGATGCGGGTCTCGGCGGGGGTGCCTTGCGCATTGATCGCGGTGAGCAGACGCGATTGCAGTTGCGGGCTGAGGGCTTCGATGTCTTCCAGCACCAGCGTCCCGCCACGCGCTTTTTCGATGGCGGGGATCGGATCGACGTCGCTGGAGGGACCGAAAATCACCCTGCCGAGCGTGTCCTCGTCATAAGCTGCGCAGGAGATCAGCACGAATGACTTGTTTGCACGGGCACCGACTGCGTGCAGCGCATGCGCAACGAGTGTCTTGCCTGTGCCGGTTTCCCCTTCGATCAGCACGTGCCCGTCTGCCTGCCCCAGATCGAGGATATCTTCCTTGAGGCGCTGCATTGCCGGCGACTGGCCGATCAGTTTCTTGATCAGCGCCGAACCATCCGACAGTTCGCGCCGCAACGCCCGGCTGTCGAGTGTCAGTCGGCGGGTCTGGATCGCGCGTTTGGCAAGCTCGGTCATCTGGTCGGGGTTGAACGGCTTTTCGAGAAAGTCAAAGGCCCCGACCCGCATCGCCTCGACGGCCATCGGCACGTCGCCATGACCTGTGATCATGATTACCGGCAGTGCGCTGTCGACGCCTTTCAGCTTTTTGAGGAATTGCATCCCGTCCATGCTGGGCATCTTGATGTCCGTGACCACGACACCGGGGTAGTCGGCCCCTATCCGCTTCAGCGCTTCTTCCGCCGAGGCGAAGGTTTCTGTGTCAAAACCGGACAAAGCCAACCACTGGGAAATCGACTGTCGCATATCCCGTTCGTCATCGACGATCGCGACCGTCATGACCTTACTCATGCCCGCATTCCTTATTCTGCCGCGGCGACCACCTGTTTCATGACAGGCAGTTGCACCTCGAAAATAGCCCCGCCATCAGCCGCATTGCGTGCCGTCAGGCGCCCGCCCAAGTCGTTTACAATGCCGGAGGAAATGGCAAGCCCTAGTCCGACACCGTCACCCGGGGCCTTGGTGGTGTAGAATGGCTCGAAAAGTTCATCGAGGTTCTCGATCCCCGGGCCGTTGTCCCGAATGGTCAGGCTGACGATCTCGCCCTTGGCCAGAATGATTTCGATTGTCGGGTTCTGCGACGCCTTCGTCGCATCAAGAGCGTTCCGCAAGAGATTGATAATGACCTGTTCCAAGCGCAGCCGGTCGCCAAGAATCATGACAGGTTCGTCCGGCAAAACACGCACGATATTGACCGCGCGGGACTTGAGCTGCGGCTCCATGTGCGACAGCGCGGTCGAGACCGCAGCCCGTGTATCGACTGGCTCAAACGCCTCTGAACCTTTGCGCGCATATGACTTAAGCTGCCGGGTCAGCGCCCCCATCCGTTCGAGCAGATCGTCGATGCGCTGGAAGGAGGCAAGCGCCTCGTCAGGACGTTCTCGTTGCAGCAGAAGTTTAGCTCCTGCCAGATAGGTTTTCATGGCAGCCAACGGCTGGTTCAACTCGTGGCTGACGGCCGCTGACATCTCGCCGAGGGCTGCGAGTTTTGACGATTGCGCGATCGTCTGCTCGGCCACTTCGAGCGTCTTTTGCACCTTTTCGCGTTCGGCAATTTCCCGCTGCAAGCGGCGGTTCAATGCGCGAAGCTCTGCTGACTCGCGCTGGAAGAAGACAAGGCGCGAGGCCGTCTTGCGCGACAGGGACCAGAACAGGAAGGCGAGGAGAATCGCGAATCCCATCGCTTCTAGCGCGAGGATGCCGTTCACGCGGTGGCGGACAGAGGCATAGGTCGTGAAACTGACCATCCGCCAGCCCTGATGCGGCACGCGCATTTCGCGGCGCAAGACCGCCTCACCGCGCAGATAGGCATCGGGTGGCAACGCGCCCCAGCCTTGGGTCAGGCGGATCGCCCGCTCGATGGCAGAGGGGGCAGACTGGCGCGCCAGAGCCTCGGTCTCGGTGTAGCCGCGCCAGCGCGGCTCGGTGGCCAGAACGATCGTTCCTTCGCTATCCGTAACCAGCACAGCGTCCGCCACACCGGCCCAGCTGCCCTCGACGCGCGTGCCGTCGATCTCGACCATAATGACACCGCCCAGCCCACCTTCGATCTCGATACGGCGGGAATAGATGAGTTCAAAACCACCTTCGGGGGAGCGATAAGTCGTAAAGACCGTTTGATTACTGCGGGTTGCGTCCACGAAATACGGCGCATTGCGATGGTTCTCGCCGATGCGGTTCCGGTCAGTCGCTGCCACAGCACGTCCGGTCCTGTCCAAAAGCGTGAGCGACGCTGCACCGATCTCATCGAAGAACGACAAGAGCCGCGCAGTCGATTGCGAGAACTCGTCGTTCTGGAGCGCGTTGATCAGGTCAGGATCACGCGCGAGCAGCTGCGGCACCACGGAGTTGCGCTGCAACTCGTTCATCAGGATGCTGACATGCAGCGCCAGCCTGACTTCGGCCCGATTTGCGATTGTCTCGGTAAAGCGCTGGGTCAGGAACTGATTGGAAACATAGATCACCATCACGGCGAACATGCAGATAACGACCACAGCCAGCCGCAAGAACCAGCGGCCACTGGCCAATCTGCCAAATATACGTTCAAACCCCATCATGGCCGCAGTCTAGAACCAGCAGCGCTGAGGGGGCAAGAAATCCTGTCAGGCGTTGGCGAACTGAGCGACGAGTCCGCGGAAAAGCGCCTGTCCGTCAGTGCCGCCATGTCCGGCATCAACCGCACGCTCTGGGTGCGGCATCATGCCAAGAACGCGGCGATTTTCGGAAAGGACACCCGCGATATCCGCAACAGAGCCATTGGGATTGTCGGCGTAAGTAAAGGCGATCCGGTCCTGATCACGCAGCATCCCCAGTGTTTCGGGATCGACGGTGTAGTTTCCGTCGTGATGCGCGATCGGATAGCCAAGTATATCACCGGCATTATAGCCTTCGGTAAAGGCGCTATCCGAGGTTTCTACTTTCAGATCAACGGTTTTACAGATGAACTTCAAGCCCGCGTTCCGCATCATTGCGCCGGGCAGCAGCCCTGTTTCGGTCAGAACCTGAAAGCCGTTGCAGACGCCAAGCACATAGCCGCCCCGTTCGGCGTGGTTCACAACCGCCCTGCAGATCGGAGATTTGGCGGCAATTGCACCGCAGCGCAGGTAGTCACCAAAAGAGAACCCGCCCGGCACGGCAACCAGATCCAGTCCCTGGGGCAGGCTCGCATCCTTGTGCCAGACCATGCCGACTTCGGCACCAGCGGCCTTCAGCGCAACCGCCATATCGCGGTCGCAGTTGGAACCGGGGAAAACGACGACGGCCGCGCGCATCAGAGAACCTCGATCCGATAGCTTTCGATTACAGTATTCGCGAGGAGCTTTTCACACATCTCAGTAATGGTCGCCTCGGAGGTGCCGTCTGCCAGATCAAGCTCGATCACCTTGCCCTGACGCACACCTTCTACGCCGTCAAACCCCAGCGACCCCAGCGCGTGCCGGACCGCCTCGCCCTGCGGGTCAAGAACACCGTTTTTCAACATCACATAGACACGGGCTTTCATCGGCGGCTTCCTTATGCGTCTGGAAAGTTAGTTTATCAGGGTCGGCTTGCTGGGCGCATGGGTGACGTTGCTCGGCATCACACCCAAGCGACGCGCCACTTCGGTATAGGCATCGGCCAGACTGCCCAGATCGCGGCGGAACACGTCCTTGTCGAGCTTGCGCCCTGTCTCGATATCCCAAAGGCGGCAGCTGTCGGGGCTGATTTCGTCAGCGACGATCAGACGAGGGAATTCGCCATCCCAGACGCGACCGATCTCGATCTTGAAGTCGATCAGCTTGATGCCGACGCCATACATGACACCGGACATCCAGTCATTGACGCGCAGCGCCATGCTGACGATGTCGTCCAGCTCTTGTTGGGAGGCCCAGCCGAAGGCGATGATGTATTCTTCGGGAACCAGTGGATCGCCGAGCGCGTCATCCTTGTAGGAAAACTCCACGATCGGGCGCGGCAGCGGTGTGCCTTCTTCCATACCCATACGCTTGGCCATGGTGCCAGCTGCGAAATTGCGCACGATGACTTCGAGCGGCACGATCTCGACCTGGCGGATCAGCTGCTCGCGCATATTGAGGCGCTTGATGAAGTGGTTGGGAATGCCGATCTGGGTCAGGCCGGTCATAAAATACTCGGACAGGCGGTTGTTCAACACGCCCTTGCCCTCGATCACATCTTTCTTCTGCGCGTTGAAAGCGGTCGCATCATCCTTGAAATACTGGACAAGCGTGCCTGGCTCCGGGCCCTCGTAAAGTACCTTCGCTTTGCCTTCATAAAGCTTCTTGCGGCGTGCCATATCAGACCCTTCAGCTTTTGCGGACCCCGCACCGGGGTGCATCATGGCCGCGTCATAGTGCATGCCCCCCTTGCGGGCAAGCACCTGCGAGGGCATATCTACTATAA
>CAXQAV010000414.1:0-5994 GCA_964221795.1 Luminiphilus sp.
GTTGAATCTGACGGTGTCGAGGAAGCGTTGCTGAAGGTTGCTGAAAGCTACGTGCAATTACTGACTCCCACGCGAGACGATTCACCCGTTGCGAAGGCGATGATCCTCTATAGCCACATGTTCCTAATTTGTTCTAGTGAGAATTGCGGTACTGGGGTAGGGGGGTGTTAGAGGTCGATTGGCTCCCAACCCTCTGGCATGGGTCTGACGTCATCGAGATCATTATCATTGTATTTGTAGTAGACGTGTTGGCGCTGGAGGTCCTTGTACATCTTGGATAGCAACCATGACTTGTTCCGCGTCCCGCCTCTGTAGTGTACCCCTGTGACGGTTCTTGCGGCATGGTTGAGCGCAATGCCAATTTCCGCCTCAGAGTAACCCAGAAGCTGTAGGTCCGCTGAGAATGTGCGCCTCAGGTCGTGTATATGCCAATCCTGATGGAACTTTACCCGCTTCTTGAACCGATCAAATGCAGTCCTCAGAGAGGATTCAGTGTAGTCGAACACGCGATGGTGATCATCCACCGAATTTGGCCTCTTTCCTATGAGTGTTTTCAACTCACCTACTATTGGAATGCTGTGAGGGATACGGTTCTTGGGCTGTCTTATGTGGGCATGTCCATCGTGAATATCCGCCCATGTTAGATCGAGAACCTCAGACCGTCTTAGCCCCGTAAGCAGGTAGAACAGGAGAATGCGCGTCACCTTGAGCTTAAACGTAGCATCTTCCGCCCATACGATGTGTAGCTCCCGTGGCGTGAGCGCACGTTCATGAGGGCGGGCAGGGAGCTTCAAGCCCTTATCTGAAATTACCTTACATGGATTGGGACTGACGCCGTGGTATGTGAGCGTAGAAGACAGGTTCCTAAATATCTTATCCACATAGGCCCCCGAATACTTATCGAGAAGCTCATTATATCTCTTGGAAACCATTCCCCTGGAGAGTTGCTTGGTGGGGAGGTCTTTCCAGTCCGATAGAGCGTTAGTGAAGGTCTTTCTATAGTCTGAGACTGTGGAGGGGCGCATTGTGTGTTGCTTGGCGCTCAGGTGGCTCTCTAGGGCGGCCCCTAGGGTGTCGGGTAGGGGTTCCTCCTCCTGTTGACCGGAGAAGCGTATGTCCTGGCCTCTCTTAGCTTCCAGGAGGTCCTTTCTAGTTTCTAGACGGGCATCCTGAAGGGGTAGGTGGTCTATCGAGCCAAGATGCTTCCTGGCAACTTTGTTCAGCCCACTAATGCGCGTTTCTACAAAATAAGTGGCCTTTCCCTTGGCTGTAACTTCGATCCCAAATCCTATGAGGTCTGCATCTCTGACAAAATGACGCTTTCCTGTTGCCTCAATGCTTGCAAGTGTCCGCTGGGTTATCTTAGAACGTGTCAATCTCGAATCCCCTGGGATGCTTTGGTAGACGTTTGGTAGACACAAAAAAGCATGTTAAGGGGACTTAAGGCAACACCAGAGCCTTATTTTATTGAGAGCCGATGTGGCGGAATGGTAGACGCAGGGGATTCAAAATCCCCCGATGGCAACATCGTGAGAGTTCGAGTCTCTCCATCGGCACCACGCGCAGGGCGGACCTCGCAAGCCAATCCATCACGAAAATTTGTTACCAGGGGAATTTATTGCGTCAAATCCCCTAAAAATTGCCCAATTTCATTGCAAGACTGTTGAGAGACGCTGGGTCTGTTAACTAACACCCAAGATAGGAATTGAGCGCCTGCCACATTTTGTTAACAAATTATTAACGAAATCAAAGGGCCGGCTGCTTAGTATTAGGGCCGGAAAAGGCCCATTTGTAAGGGTTAAGGGTTTTGCACCGTTTGAAAGTGCCAACGGATATGAAGCAGTTTACTCCGCACGCCGACGAGCGATCTCCACGCTCGGATACAACCACGCATCTGCACCAACTCAACATCCGCTTCGTTGACCGGGCCAATTACGTCTTTGGCATGACCGATGGCAGCCAGTGGCCTATCGGGGAAATCGAACGCGTGGTCGCTTGTTTTACGCCGGGAACAGGTATTGCGACGCCCAAGGGCGAAGTGGCAGTCGAACGCCTGAAGAAAGGCGACCGTGACCTGACGCGGGACGACGGCATTCAGACCATCCGCTGGATTGGCCAGAAGAAGCTGGATCATTTGCAGCTGAAAATGCTGAAGGAACTGCGCCCTGTCCTAATCAAGGCGGGTGCCCTGGGTGACGGACGGCCAGAACGCGATATGATGGTCTCGCCGATGCACCGCGTGCTGGTCCATTCCGATGTTGCAAAGCGGCATTTCGGGGAATCAGAGGTATTGGTCGCGGCCAAAGATCTGCTCGCTCTTGATGGCGTGTTTGTAGAGGCCGTGCCCTATGTCACTTACGTGCATTTTCTCTGTGATCACCACGAGATCGTCCTCGCCAATGGTGGATGGAGCGAGAGCTTCCAGCCAGCGGAGCTATCGCTCAAAGGCATGGACGATGCACAGCGAGAAGAGATCTTCGGTCTTTTTCCGGAACCTTCTGGGAAAGCTGGGACCAAGTCCTATCGCGCGGCCCGTCGCACGGTGAAGAGCAAAGAAGTCTCGGTCCTTTTCAGCGGCTAGCATTCCGCCAGGCAGCCCATTCTTCCGGTGTATCAAGGTCAAGACGCGCGCGATCACCGTCGAGCGTCACGAGGAATGTTTGCGATTTCAGCGACTTGATCAATGATTCGCCGCCACCATCCCCTGAGAGTTCCGCAAAGTCCGGCCGCAGCCTTGCCGCAAAGATGATCGGATGCCCCGGTCGGTCATCTTTCGTCGCGCCGCGCCAGATCAGGTGGTCCGGATTTGCCTCATAGGCGTCATGGACCGCGGACAGATCTTTGGCTTCGATTGCCACCAGATCCGCCAGCACAACTATAAACGCCCGACACTCCGGCAAACGGGCCACAGCACCCCGCAAAGTGCCTGACATGCCTTCGCTTGCTTCGGGCATCTCCAGAACAGTTGCGGAAAGGTCAGCGATCGCTGCGACGCGGGCGTCTTGTCCCGGGGCGAGGGCAACGAATACCTCGCCGCCCAGCCCAAGCGCTTGCCTGACGTGTCGGCGCAAAAGGGGTTCTCCCCCCACATCCTCGAGCAGCTTGTCCCGCCCGCGCAGGCGCGAGGACTGGCCCGCGGCAAGGATGAGGACCGGAATCATCCCCGCATGACCTCGCCCTCGGGATCAAAGAGAGGTTTCGTGATGCGGCGTGCCTTGCGGCGCTGGCCCATGATCTCGATCTCAACGGTCATGTCGCTTATCACCTTGTCGCGCGGCACCAGGGCCATGGCGATGGATTTCTCGGCGTAGTGCGAATAGCCGCCAGAGGTGCAGAACCCCATGACCTCGCCGTCAATGAACACGGGCTCATAGCCGACAACATCGGCATCATCTGCGTCGACCTCAAAAGTGACCAAGGTGCGGGCAGGGGGATTGGCGCGTTCCGCTTCAGCCGCAGCACGGCCGATGAAATCCACGTTCTTCTTGAAGCTGATAAATCGGTCGATGCCGGTCTCGGCGGCGGTGTAATCGGGGGAAAACTCCGACAGCCATGAACCAAAGAAGCGGTCCAGCCGCAGCGACATCATCGCCCGCATCCCGAATGACGTGATCCCCATTGGCTGACCCGCGGTCCAGAGCGTCCACCAGAGTTGCCGTTGGTCCATCGGATCGCAGTAGATTTCATAGCCGAGGTCGCCGGTATAGCTGACCCTTTGCACGATGCAGGCGACTTGCCCGACCACCATCCGGTGCACGTCCATGAACTTGACGCTGTCCACATCATCGCGAGTGCAGGCGGCCAGTAGATCGCGGGCCCTTGGTCCGGCAATCTGGAAACCTGTCCGCTTGTCCGAGATGTTTTCCACGACCACATCGTCGGCCATGTTCTGGCGGAACCAGCGGTGATGGATGTCCTGCGCGCCATAGCTGGCCGTGATCTGGAATTCACCTTCGGCCAGACAGGAGACTGTGAAATCGCCCCATAGGCGGCCCTTGGGTGACAACATTGGGGTGAGTGACATCCGCCCGACCTGCGGGATGCGTCCCGCCATGATCCGGTCCAGCCAAGCACGGGCACCCTTTCCGGTCACGCTGAACTTGCCGAAGTTCTGCACCTCATTGATGCCAACGCCGTTGCGTACAGCCAGCACCTCGCGCTTGGTGGCGGCAAAAGCATCGGAGCGACGGAATGTGGGTGTCTCGAACGTCGGCTCGCCGTCTTGGGCAAAGTAGTTGGCCACTTCCAGCCCGAACTGATGTCCCCAGACAGCACCGAGGTCACTGAAGATGTCATACATCGGGGTCGTGCGGTGGGGACGGGCCGCGGGCAATTCCTCGTTCGGGTAACTCACCGAGAACCGGCGCTGGTAGTTCTCGATCACCTTCGGCCGTGTATAGCCCGGCGTGATCCACTTGCCGTAGCGTCCGATGTCCATCGCGGTCACGTCACGCTCGCATTCACCCTCGACCATCCATTGCGCCAGCATCAGGCCCACGCCGCCGCCCTGACTGAAGCCCGCCATCACCCCGCAGGCAGACCAGTAGTTGCGCAGACCCGGTACGGGGCCAACCAGCGGGTTGCCGTCTGGGGCAAAGGTGAAAGGTCCGTGGATGACGGTTTTGACGCCCGCGCGTTCCAGCACGGGGAAGCGCTTGTAGGCAAAGGCGATCGAATCCTCGATCTTGTCGAGGTTGTCGGGCAGCAGTTCATGTCCGAAATCCCAAGGCGTGCCGTCCACTGCCCAGGGTTTACACGGCTGTTCATAGAAGCCGATGCACAGGCCGCGCCCTTCCGGCCGCAGATAGCTTTCGCCCGCAGGGTCCATCACATGGGGATGCTCGGTCTCACGTTCGTAGATTTCGGGCAGGTCGTCGGTGACGATATACTGGTGCTCCATCGGGTGCAGGGGCACATAGGTGCCGGCCATGGCAGCGACTTCACGCGCCCAGAGGCCACCCGCATTGACGACATGTTCGGCATGGATCGTACCCTTGTCCGTGACCACATCCCAGGTTCCGTCGGGGCGCGGATGGGTTTCGATGACCTTGGTGTGCAGTTCAATCGTTGCACCACCCATCCGAGCTGCCTTGGCATAGGCATGGGTTGTGCCAGAGGGGTCCAGATGCCCGTCGAGGGGGTCGTAAAGGCCGCCGATGATCCCTTCGAGGTTGGTAATCGGCGCGATCTTGGCGAGTTCTTCGGGGCCAACGATCTCGGTCTCCAGCCCCATGTAGCGGTGCTTTGCGCGTTCCGCGACCAGCATGTCAAAGCGGTCCTGATTATCCGCCAGCGTCACGCCGCCGACATGGTGCAACCCGCAGGACATGCCGGTAATCGCCTCAAGCTCGCGGTAGAGTTTGATCGTATAGCCCTGAAGCGCTGCCATGTTGGTGTCACCATTCAGGGTGTGAAAGCCACCCGCAGCGTGCCACGTCGAGCCGCTGGTGAGCTCCGAGCGTTCAAGCAGCATTACATCGGACCAGCCGAGTTTCGTCAGGTGATAGAGCACCGAACAGCCAACGACGCCGCCGCCGATAATCACGCATCTGGTTGTGGTTTTCATTCTGTCTGGCTCCCTGAGATACTTCCTGCACTATGCCTGCCAAATAATTGCAGGCGGCACTGATAGCGACACGCGATGTCGCCTGGGGGCTATCGTTTCGTCTGAGCATTGCTGACGGTGGGGCCGTCTTCAAGCGAAAGGTTCTGTCGATGCGCACTCATGCCCAAGCCGTAGTCATCGGAGGCGGCGTGATCGGCTGCTCAATCCTCTACCATCTGACCAAGCTGGGCTGGACCGATGTCGTTCTCTTGGAACGCAGCGAGTTGACGAGCGGCTCCACTTGGCATGCAGCGGCCAACATCCACGGCCTGCATGACAGCACTAACATCAGCCGCATCCAGCACTATACGATGAACCTGTATAAGTCGCTGGAAGAGGAGACTGGCCAAAGCTGTGGCGTGTTCCAGCCCGGTTCGCTCTATCTCGCG
>CAXQAV010000415.1:0-2332 GCA_964221795.1 Luminiphilus sp.
GAAGAGTTCGTTGATGACCCAGTTGGCAGCCAGCTTGCCATCGCGGCCTTCGGCAACCTTTTCGAAGTATACGGCATTGGCGACCTCGGCGGTCAGCACCGATGCGTCATAGTCGGAAAGGCCGAAGTCGTTGATGAACCGCGCCTTCTTTTGGTCAGGCAGTTCCGGCAGAGCGGAGGCAATGTCATCCACCCACGCCTGTTCGATCTCAAGCGGCAGAAGGTCCGGATCGGGGAAGTAGCGGTAATCGTGTGCTTCTTCCTTCGACCGCATGGAGCGTGTCTCGTTCTTGTCCGGATCGTAGAGGCGGGTTTCCTGTACCACTTCTTTGCCGTCTTCCAGCAGTGCAATCTGGCGGCGGGCCTCGTAATCAATCGCCATCTGGATGAACCGCATGGAGTTCATGTTCTTGATCTCGCAGCGGGTGCCGAGGTGGCTGAAGTCCTGCGTTTCCTGATATTTCTCATAGTCACCGGGGCGGCAGACAGACACGTTCACGTCAGCCCGCAGGTTGCCGTTCTGCATGTTGCCATCGCAGGTGCCGAGGTAACGCATGATCTGGCGCAGCTTGCCGACATAGGCGGCGGCCTCTTCGGGGCCGCGAATGTCGGGGCGGCTGACGATTTCCATGAGCGCCACGCCGGTGCGGTTCAGATCGACGAAAGACATCGCGGGGTCCATGTCGTGGATCGACTTCCCTGCGTCCTGCTCAAGGTGGATGCGTTCGATGCGCACGCGGCGCGCGGTGCCATTGCCCATCTCGACCAGCACTTCACCTTCGCCAACGATCGGGTGGTAGAGCTGGGAAATCTGATAGCCCTGCGGCAGGTCCGGATAGAAATAGTTCTTGCGGTCGAAAGCCGAGACCAGATTGATCTGCGCATTCAGCCCAAGACCAGTCTTGACCGCCTGCGCGACACAGCCCTCGTTAATGACAGGCAGCATGCCGGGCATGCCGGCATCGACGAAGGCGACGTTGCTGTTGGGTTCAGCGCCGAATTGGGTGGATGCACCGGAAAACAGCTTAGCATTTGTCGCGACTTGGGCGTGTACCTCAAGGCCGATCACCAGCTCCCAGTCGCCAGTCGCGCCGGCAATCGTCTTGGGGGCAGGGGCTTTGTAGGTCAGGTCAAGCATGGGGCATCCTCTTGCGGCTTACCGGCTTCGTTTAAAAGAAGCGCGAGGGGGCTTCAAGACAAGGGTTTGCCCTTGGCAAAGACACTTTGCGCGATAGGTCGCGTTCCATGCCCAAGATGCGCCGAAAATCCGATCTGCCCCAGAAAACCTGCGCCACCTGCGGGCGGCCTTTTGCGTGGCGCAAGAAGTGGGAAAAGGTCTGGGACGAGGTCCGCTATTGCTCTGATCGCTGCAAATCGGGGCGCAGTAAGTCAAAATAGCCGAAATTGGCTAGAAAACCTCACCAAATTGTTGCGTATCGGAAACTTGCGTAATAATCCCTCCGCTGGAAGGCGGCGTGTGCCGCGGTATGCAAAGTAGGAGGACGGCGAATGGTGGAACGTGTGGAAAAGCACGGGCTGAAAGTGGCGCAAGAGCTGGCAGATTTCATTGATAACAGTGCGCTGGATGGCACTGGCGTCAGTACGGATGCTTTCTGGAAGGGCTTTGCCGGACTTGTGGCCGAGATGACCCCGCGCAACCGCGCGCTTTTGGCCAAGCGTGACGAAATCCAGGCGACCATCGACGCATGGCACGTCGCCCGCAAGGGCGAGTCGCTGGACCGGACCGCTTATGAGGCCTTCCTGCGTGACATCGGCTACCTTGTCGAAGAAGGCCCAGACTTCGAGATCGAGACCGCCAATGTCGATCCCGAAATCGCGACTGTCCCTGGTCCACAGCTTGTTGTGCCGATCACCAATGCACGTTTCGCACTAAACGCCGCGAATGCGCGGTGGGGCAGCCTTTATGATGCGTTCTACGGCACAGATGCGATGGGCGTGCAGCCTCCCAAAGGTGGCTATGACCGTGGCCACGGTGGCCGCGTTGTTGCCCGCGCCCGCGTGTTCCTTGACGAAGCCTTTCCGATCGAAGGCGCCAGCCACGCAGATGTCTCGCGCTACTATGTCAGCAAGGGGGCTTTGCTGATTGACGACATGCCACTGAAGCAACCAGAGAAATTTGTCGGCTATCGCGGCAACCCCAAAGCACCCGATGCGATCCTGCTGCGCAACAACGGCCTGCATGTGGAGCTGGTTTTTGACCGCGCCCACCCGATTGGCAGCCGCGATCAGGCGCTTCTGGCGGATGTCCGACTGGAAAGCGCAGTCTCTGCGATCATGGACTGCGAGGACAGCGTCGCCTGCGTCGATGCGGA
>CAXQAV010000416.1:0-7487 GCA_964221795.1 Luminiphilus sp.
CCTTGAGCGCATTGAGCGCAGGGCCTGACGTCTGGCGTTCCTCGGGGCTCATATTGCCCAATTCACGCATCATCAGGCTGATCTCGCCCTTCTTGCCCACGGCCTGCACGCGCAGGTCTTCGATCGCTGCCTCGTCGGCGGCATCGGCAATCAGGGACAGGTATTTGTTCTTCAGATCATCCATCGCGGGCTTCCTTGCAAAGACAGATGCGAGGTAGCGAAACCCTGCTCCAAGTGCAAGCCGCGCGTCAGCTGTTCATGGCGTCCCGCACTATCGCCATCAGGCACGGGCGCTTTACGCTGGGGCAAAGGCGCAGTGGAGCAATCGCCTGAACTTGCGCCTTGTTAGGGCGCGTCACGGGTCAAAGTCGACACCTGAACTTGTCGGTGTGTTGTCGCACCCCTGGCTTGGATATCCGATGCAGAAGGTAAACGCTTAGGGGTTTGTAACCACAGAAGTCACAGAACGGTCGCCCTAGCTGGCATGAAAACGGCCGCCCATAAGAGGCGGCTTTGGCTCAATCAGACGAACCCGTGTCCCGCGTGACGCGGCTGTTTACTCTTCGGGATCCATGTTATCGAGTCTGTTCTCGATGTCATTGGCCAGTCCCTCTGCCCCATTGCTGATTGTCACCCCGACTACCAGTCCGAGCGTCACGATAGCGGCCGTCAAAACGACGAAATCCACCGTGATCGCTCCATCTTCATCTTTTATGAATTCGCGTAATGACCTCATGTCTATTACTCCCAAGTCGCGCATCGATCCGCCCGAGTCGCGGGCTAAATTTGCAGAGCAGTTATTCAACTTCAATTAAAATTAGCAAGCTTCCGCCGACCTGTCACGACTCTTGGCGGCTTTGTGGCGAAATCGGGCAAAATCATGGCGCAGACACCAGAGCGTTGCGCAAAAAGAAACCGCGCAGTCTCCTGCGCGGTTCAAATTCTTCTCAAAAGCGACCCGGAGCTTAGGCGGCCAGAGCGTCTTTTGCTTTACCAACGATGGTCGCGAATGCCTCAGGCTCGTTCACGGCGAGGTCAGCGAGGACCTTACGGTCAACTTCGATACCAGCCAGTGTCAGGCCATTGATGAACTTGGAGTAGTTCAGGCTTTCGTCCACCGCACGCACACCGGCGTTGATCCGCTGGATCCACAGAGCGCGGAAATTGCGCTTGCGGTTGTGACGGTCGCGGGTTGCATACTGGTTGGCTTTGTCGACGGCCTGCTTGGCGACCTTGAAGGTCTTGGAGCGGCGATCGTAATAACCTTTGGCGGCGTCCAAGACTTTCTTGTGACGACGGTGAGTGACGGTTCCACCTTTAACGCGCATGTCTCAAATCCTTCCGTATCAGCGTGCGTATGGCATCATTGGCTTGATGATACCTTCATCAGCCTTTGCCAGCGTTGTCGTACCGCGTGCGTTACGAATGAATTTCTTGGTGCGCTTGATCATGCCGTGGCGCTTGCCCGCCTGGGCAGCCACAACACGACCGGAGGCCGTGGTTTTGAACCGCTTTTTGCAGCTCGACTTGGTCTTCATCTTCGGCATTTCCGTCTCCTATTCAGATCGGTCGGAACGCGCGACTCGGCATGCCATATCGGCCGGACGCGCGGGTGAAGCCTGCGCTATACGGCGCATCCTGATATGTTGCAAGGGGGTTAGTTCAGATAACGGCCCAGAACCTCGACCACCACGTCGGGCGTATTGGCGACGGTAAAGCGGTCACCGTCCTGCTGAATGGCATAGGCAACCGCAAGGCCGCCCACAACCGCCAGGACCAGACCAGCTGTCGGCCAGCGCCGGTCAGCAAAGGCGCTGACAAAAGCCGGAATCGAAAAAGCGGCTCCCAAGAAGCCCAACACAAATATCAGATCTAGATCCATGCGCTCCGCTCGTTATTGCTGCCCCTGTTCGGGACATTACTCCGAAGCGGCGGCGTAGATCAAACTTTCCGCGCAAGGCGCAACCCGCAGGATGTTGGTCGAACCGGGTGTATTGAATGGCACACCGGCTGTGACGACGATCATATCCTTCTCACCCGCCAGATTCAGTACCTTCGCCGCACGGACAGCTGCAATCACGGCGTCCTTGAACCGGTCCACCTGCCCCGACAGCACACAGTTGGTCCCCCACGATAGGCAAAGCCGCCGCGCGGTCTCGATATGGTTGGTCAGCGCGATGATCGGCACGCGCGGACGTTCGCGGGACACCAGAAGCGCCGTGGTGCCCGACTGCGAGAAGCAGCAGATCGCCTTGACGTTGGTCTTCTCGGCAATCTCGCGCGCCGCAGAAACGATCCCGTCTGCGACGGTCATACCTGAGGTCTTGCGCGAGGCTTCGATGATCTCGGTATAGGTCGGATCGGCCTCGACCTCGGCGGCGACGTTGTTCATCGTGGTCACCGCTTCGATCGGATAGGAGCCGGCAGCCGATTCCGCCGAGAGCATGATCGCATCGGCGCCCTCGTAGATCGCCGTTGCCACGTCCGAGACCTCGGCCCGTGTCGGCATCGGCGAATCGATCATGGATTCTAGCATCTGGGTTGCCACAATCACCGGCTTGGCCGCAGCACGGCATTTGCGGACCAGCTGCTTCTGGATCGGGGGAACGTTCTGGACGGGCAGTTCAACGCCCAGATCACCACGGGCGACCATGATCCCGTCGGAGGCCTTCAGGATATCATCAAACGCCTTTACCGCGTTCGGCTTTTCGATCTTGGAGAGGATCGCTGCACGGCCTTTGGCCAGCGCGCGGGCCTCTTCCACGTCAGCGGGACGCTGGACAAAGGACAGAGCCAGCCAGTCCACACCCAGATCACAGACGAACTCGAGATCCTTGCGGTCCTTGGGCGAGAGGGCCGCCAGAGGCAGTGTCACGTCAGGCACGTTCACGCCCTTGCGGTTCGAAATCGTGCCACCCACGATGACTTCGCAGTCGGCAAAGGTCGCCCCGCAATCCTTGACCCGCAGTTTGATCTTGCCGTCATTAACCAGCAGATGCGCGCCGGGTTCCAGCGCGTCGAAGATTTCTTTGTGCGGCAGCTTGACCCGCGTCGCGTCGCCCTCGGCATCATCAAGGTCCAGACGACAGGCCGCGCCCTCCACCAGCTCTTCTTCGCCGTTCTTGAACACGCCTACCCGCAACTTGGGCCCCTGAAGGTCAGCGAGAATCGCGATCGGACTGTCGAGGTCCTTTTCCACCTGTCGGATGATCTCGTGGCGGCGCTTGATCTCGGAATGATCCCCGTGGGACATGTTCAGGCGGAAGACATCAGCGCCTGCCTCATGCAGGGCGCGGATCATCTGGTAGTCGTCCGAGGCCGGGCCAAGCGTGGCGACGATTTTTACATTGCGGTGGCGTCTCATATCGAATCCTTAGAGCATCAGCGACGTTAGCGGTAACAGCGCCGGTTGCGCCCTTATTGCGCAATTCCATTCCCGCATCAACTAGCCTATGTCCCGTGACAAAGGAATGACACGGACTATGACTGACGAACCCTTCGAAATTGAGGGCGCAGATCGCCCCGGCAGATGGCTTGTGGCCTGCGACCATGCGACCAATATCGTGCCCGACTGGGTCAACGGCGGCGACCTTGGCCTGCCGCCCGAGGATATGGGCCGCCACATCGCCTATGACATCGGCGCGGCCGGTGTGACGCGCAAACTGGCCGAGGCGCTTGATAGCCCCGCGATCCTGTCGCGGTTCTCGCGCCTTGTCTGCGATCCCAACCGTGGCGAGGACGACCCGACGATCATGATGCGCCTTTATGACGGCACCATCATCCCTGCCAACAAGAACGCCGACGATGCGGAAAAAGAGGAACGCCTGCGCCGCCTCTACCGCCCTTACCACGCCGCCTATGCCGATCTTGCCAACAAGATCGAGAACCCCGTGATCTGCGCGGTCCACAGTTTTACCCCGCGCCTGCGCGGACGCCACCCGCGCCCGTGGGAAGTGGGCATCCTGCACGCCGATAATGACCCCCTGTCCCGCGCGGTGATCAACGCCTGCCGCGATGCAGGCTGGAGCACCGGAGACAACCAGCCCTATGCGGGCCACCTGCCCGGTGACGCAGTGGACCGCCACGGGCTGCAACCCGGCCGTCCGAATGTGTTGATTGAGTTACGGCAGGACCTGATTGCAGACGAGGCAGGCCAGACCCTCTGGGCAAACCGTCTGGCACCTCTATTATCAGAGGCGCTTAACACCTCCGGCCTTTAGGAGATCACCGATGGACGACCAGACACAACTGGAACTCGAAGCCGCCGCCTTCCGCCGCCTGCAAAAGCACCTGATGGAAGAGCGCACGGATGTGCAGAACATCGACCTGATGAATCTGGCCGGTTTCTGCCGCAACTGTCTGGCCCGCTGGTATCAGGAAGCCGCCAACGCACGCGGCATCGCCATGTCGAAAGAAGAGGGCCGAGAGGCGTTTTACGGCATGACGATGGACGAATGGAAAGCCAATTATCAGACCGAGGCCAGCGATCAGGCCAAGGCCGCTTTCAAGGACACGCACGGGTAAATCATGCTCGAACGGCTCAAAGCATTCCTCCGCAATCCGTCAGGCTACCACACGCCCCTCCCCGAGGCCGACGCGAGCCATGCCATGGGCGCCCTGCTGGTTCGCGCCGCCAAGGCCGACCATGCCTATGTCTTTGAGGAAATCGCCGCCATCGATAAGGTGCTGGCCAAGCGCCACGGGCTGAACCCCGTCAAGGCCGCCAAGATGCGCGCAGAGTGCGAGGTGCTGGAAAAAGCGATCCCCGCAACCGGCGATGTGGCCGTGATCCTGGAAAAGGCGATCAGCACCGAAGAGAAAGAAGCCGTGCTGCTGGCGCTCTGGGAAATCGTCTATGCCGACGGCTACAAGCACGAGATCGAAGACGCGCTGATGCACCGCGTCGAAGACCTCTTTGGCGTCACCGCCGAACGGGCCAAGGAACTGCAGGGGCAGGTCGAGGGGTAAGACCCTCTAGGCCGGTCCACGTATCGTGCTAGGCTGGACGCGAGGCAACAGGGGGGTCAACAATGGAAACCGCAAAGATGACCGGCAATGTGCAGGGGTTTGAACTGCCGAGCGGATGTCTGATGACGACAGCGGTTATTCTGGCGGTCGTGGTCGGGGTGATCGCCGTTCTGCTCTAGGCCCCGCGGTCCCGATTACACCCTGATCACATATTCCTTGGTGGTGGTCTCGACCACTTCCCATGTGCCGACAAACCCCGGACGGATCACAAAACTGTCGCCGGCGCGCACCTCGAACGCCGCGCCGCCGTCCTCTGTGATCACCGAATGCCCCTCAAGGATGCAGCAGTATTCCCATTCGTCGTAACGGATGATCCACTTGCCGGGCGTCGAGCGCCATGTGCCGCAATAAAGCCCGTCGCGCTCCTCGACATTCCATGTGGTAAAAACCGGATTGCCCGCAATCAGACGATCCGGCGCGGGACCGTCGGTTTCGGCCGCGCCCTTTGTGTCGATCCGCAGAAAAGTGCCCGACATGCTCAGACAGCCGCCTTGCGGCTTTCCTCGAGGTAGATTTCACGCAGGCGGGCCGCCACCGACCTGGGGACGCCGGCCCCGATCTGCGCGCCGTCAATCTCGACTACAGGCATCACAAACGTGCTGGCCGAGGTGATAAAGGCCTCGTCCGCCTGTTTCGCTTCGTCGATGGTAAAGCTGCGCTCTTCGACCTTCATCTGTGCTTCACGGGCGAAACGCAGGACAGCGGCGCGGGTGATGCCGTGCAGGATCTCATTGCCCAGATGGCGGGTGATGATCGTGTCGCCCTTGACGATATAGGCGTTGTTCGACGTGCCTTCGGTCACGAAACCGTCCTCGACCATCCATGCGTCATCGACGCCAGCGGCCTTGGCCATCATCTTGCCCATCGACGGGTAGAGCAGTTGCACCGTCTTGATATCGCGGCGTGCCCAGCGCTGGTCTTCAATCGAGATGACCTTGATGCCTTTCTTGGCGGCAGGGCTGTCAGCCAACCCCGGCTTGTTCTGGGTAAAGAGAACAACAGTTGGCTCAGTAGTCTCTGGATCAGGAAAGACGAAATCACGGTCACCGGGGGCGCCGCGGGTGATCTGTAGATAGACCATGCCTTCGTTGATGCCGTTCAGGCGGACCAGCTCGCGGTGCACCTCTAGCAGATCAGGCAGCACCGCAGGATGCGGCATGTCGAGTTCGTTCAGCGAACGTTCGAGCCGCTTGGCATGGCCGTCAAAGTCGATCAGCTTGCCGTCCAGAACGGAGGTCACCTCGTAAACGCCATCGGCCATGAGGAACCCACGGTCGAAGATCGAGATTTTTGCTTCATTCTCGGGCAGGTACTCGCCGTTGACGTAGACTGTGCGCATGGTCATCCCCAAAGTGCTGCAGACGGAGGATGCACCCCGTCCTGATCGAATTGCAAAGGTTGGTCACGGTCTTCGGCCAATAGCAGCGGGCCGTCAAGGTCCGTATAGGCGACGCCCTGCGCAAGAATGGTCGCGGGGGCCATCGCCAGCGACGAACCGACCATGCAACCGACCATCACACCGTAACCTTCGGCCAGTGCCTGACGCTTGAGCGCTAACGCCTCGGTCAGACCGCCTGTCTTGTCGAGTTTGATATTCACCATGTCGTACTTGCCCTTCAGGGCAGGCAGGCTCGCGCGGTCATGGCAGCTTTCGTCGGCGCAGACCGGCAGGGGCCGCGCGATCTCGGCCAGCATATCGTCCTGACCGGCTGGCAGGGGCTGTTCCACCATCTGCACGCCAAGACCAATGAGATGCGGGGCGAGGTCGGCATAGACCTCGGCGGTCCATCCTTCGTTGGCGTCAATGATGATGGGCACATCAGGCGCGCCACGGCGCACGGCCTCGAGACGGGGCATATCGTCAGGCGTGCCGAGTTTGATCTTGAGCAGGGGGCGATAGGCGTTCTGCGCGGCCTGACGTTGCATCGCTTCGGGCGTGTCGAGCGACAGCGTATAGGCCGTGATCTCGGGGCGGAGCTCAGGCAGGCCCAGCAGGTCCCAAACCCGCTTGCCCGCACGTTTGGCCGCATGATCCCAGAAAGCACAATCAAGCGCATTGCGCGCGGCCCCTGCGGGCAGCGCATCTGGCAGGTCGGGCCATGCACCGTCAAAACCCATGATCTGATCGGTCACACTCTCAAGGCTCTCGCCATAACGGGCATAGGGCACACATTCCCCCTGCCCGCGCGCGCCGAGACCCTCGACCGTGACCGTCAGCACCTGCGCCTCGGTCCGCGACCCGCGACTGATGGTAAAGACCTGCGCGAGTTTGAAAACATCCCGCGTGACGCTGATCTTCATATCCTGCTCATCATTTTGCCAAAAATACTCAAATCCGACGCTTATATCGCAAGCAAGGCATCCACCAGACGCGCGGCACCTTGACGGAAGGTATCGACCGTCGGCAGACCCATGCGCTTTTCCACCTCGGCGAGATATTCCAGCGCCTCTTCCTCGGT
>CAXQAV010000417.1:0-2918 GCA_964221795.1 Luminiphilus sp.
ACCGCATATCCTGAGCCAGCCCGAGATGGACGAGGTGATCGCCGCTTTCGCGGATTACGGATTGAAGGACAGCCGTTGAATTTGCGCAAATGCAAAGCAGAGCGGATTTATACGCCAAAGCAGGCCCCCAGAGGCTAGCTGGTTCATTTTGATCGATTGCGGAAATGTGGTGCCCAAGGAGAGCACGGAGCACCTGTGCCACGGCACGTCAAGACGTGCCACTAAGGGATTGCCCAACTTGAGTTATCCGGTCATTTATGCGCCACTGCGTGCCACCCCGAGCCACTGAAACGCGGCACCGAATGGGGGACACATTGGGGGACACAGAATGGCAAGAGCCAAGAACAAGCTGACGGCTGTAGCGGTCAAAAAGGCCGCAAACGGGAAACTGGACGATGGTGGTGGCCTTCGTCTTTACAAAACCGACCGGTCCAGCAGGTGGGTGTTTCGCTACACGTTTGCGGGCCGTCGCCGTGAGATGGGCTTGGGATCAGCGGACGATTTGACCCTGGCCGCAGCGCGCAAGGAGCGCGATCGCTGGGCAGCTGTGCTGGCTGAAGGCAAGGACCCGATTTCAGAGCGGGAAAAGCAGATTCAAGAAGCAGCCGAGCTCCTGTCCAAAACTGACCCCACTTTCGAGGAAGTTGCGGAAATGGTGTTTGAGGCCAAGAAGGCCGCCCTGCGGGGCGAGGGTGAGCGTGGGCGCTGGTTCAGTCCTTTGAAAACTCATGTGATCCCGAAAATCGGGAAACGCCGGATATCCTCCCTGCATCAATCCGATATTGCTGAGGCTCTGAGGCCGATCTGGAGGAGCAAGCATGCCACGGCGATCAAGGCGTACAACCGGACTAGGATTGTTTTCCGCCAGGCAAAACTGATGGGCATGGACGCTGACCCATTCACCGTCGAGGCGGCCAAGCATATGCTCGGCGAAGTCAGGAACGATGTATCCCACATCGTATCTACTCCGTGGCAACGCATCCCTGATCTTTATGAGGCGCTGGGCGGCAAAGGGGCGTCCCGGCTCTGCCTGCGATGGATGATCCTTACGGCCACGCGTAGCGAGAGCGCCCGTGGCGCTCGCTTCGATGAAATTCAAGGTGACGTGTGGACGGTGCCGGCTGCACGCATGAAGGGGCAGGAAGGCAAGGTCGAGGACTTTCGGGTTCCGCTCTCCCCTGCCGCGCTCGATCTGCTGGAGGAGATCCAAGCAAATCGGTCCACCGAGTTTCTGTTTCCGTCATATCGAACCGGCTACATATCTTCGACGGCTTTGGCGAAAATCTTGAACGATATGGGTGAACCTGGGCGGCCTCACGGCTTCAGAACATCCTTTCGGACGTGGGTTCAGGACACTGACGCGGCGTCTTATGATGTAGCCGAGACCGCGCTGGCTCACCGCGTCGGCTCCAAGGTGGAGCGGTCTTATGCCCGCTCCGACATGCTCGACCAACGCCGAGCCCTGATGGATCGCTGGGGGCGGTTTGTCACGAAAACCGAGGCGGAAGTTGTCCGCTTGCATGGTTAGCCTGCCTCGCGCAGCTCCGCCCAGATCGGGCTGACTTTCTTTCGAATTGTGCTGATGTCCGGCGCTTCCCCGGCCGCGGTGTTGAGAAAATAGCTCTCCATCTCGCGGACAAGGTTTTCTTTAGTCTCGGGGAGTCCGGACACAAAGATCCGCTTGCAGAGCGCCGCAAACATTCCTTCCCAGTTGTGCTTCGTCTGCCCGGCAGTGCTCACCCTCCGGGGCGGGCCGAGGTCGTTCTCTTCCTCAAATCGCCTGTACTCTTCGGCGGGAATGAGGATGTCTTCGATGCTGATTTCGATACCGGCCTGACCGGTTTCGTCGCTTACAAATACCCAATCTGTATTTTCAGGTTGGTCCAGAACCCGAACCCGGTAAACGCGCATTTTTTTAGGGGCGGCCCCGTCAATCCGAGCCAAGCGCATCAAATCCGCCGCGTTCAATTCGACGGCGCCAGCAAGTGGGCCAGATTCGGTGTTAGCGTAAGGTATCCCCGCCTCCAGGCGCAGCTTCCCCTTGGATGCCCAGCCCAGAATATCAAACAGGTTCTTTTCCCACCGCGCGCATGCTTCAAAAAGGGTGTAGTGGACGCGTGAACTCGACCTCATTCCATTATCCTCACTGCAAATTACCTGCTCAAGCGGGGCAGTCGGCGCTCTGGAAGTCGCCTTGAGGGTGAATGCCCGCCTTGGCGACTCGCCTCCGTTCCTGCTCCTTAAGGCACACTTATTACTTTAAAAGCACAGCTATCAATCAAAATTTTCGCCCAAGCTCGGCTTGCCTCCGGTCTGGGCTCAATTCGTTAAGATCATATTTATAAGGGTTTTTTGAGAAGTCTGGTCGCCCTTGCCACGAATACTCTCTGTCACATCTGCATTTATGGTTGTATGTATCGATGCCGTGGGTTATGCTTTTAAAAGCACACGCAAGAGGAGAGCTTCAAGTGGATGAGGATTTTGCGATTGGGTTCCGGAAGCGGTTTGAGTCTGCTTACGAGGCTTCGGCCTACACCAGTCACCGACAGCTATCGATCGACGTGGGTTGGTCGGATGCTCGAGTAAGTCGAATTGTTGGAGGGCATTTCGACGACTCTAAAGATGGCCCTGGTTTCTTCGGTATTGTGCGCGCCTGTGAAAAGCTGGGGATCACACCCGACTACCTTGCTGGGATCAGCAAGTGGAAGGAGCCCGGGGATGCCGCCCAACTCAACGCGTTGACGTTCCTGCAGGCGATGGAGCAGATGCACAAGGCGCCGGACGTAGAGGCCATGTCTCGCGCTTACATGCGCAGCGGCGCGCGCCTGGAAGCCTTTGATGAGTTCCGTGACTACTTCGACCTGTATGAGGCTCCGGATATGGCGACCGAAACGGTGAAGGCCGTTCACGTGAGATCG
>CAXQAV010000418.1:0-4158 GCA_964221795.1 Luminiphilus sp.
CGCGCCTGTCCGCGGGTGGGCGTGAAGCGCCCGCCCATGGGGGCGGACGGGCGCTGCCCGGTGGTGCCCACCAGGCGGGAAGGATTCAACGTTTCGCGGCGAAGAAGTCCTTGAGCAGGGCTTCTGACGCTGCCGCATCCAGACCGTCATAGACCTCGGGGGCATGGTGGCACTGGGGATGGGTAAAGACCTTTGGCCCCTGTGCCACGCCGCCCGACTTGGGGTCACTAGCCCCATAGTAAAGCCGCGCAATCCGCGCGTTGCTGATCGCAGCCGCGCACATCGGACAGGGCTCAAGCGTGACATAGAGGTCGTATCCCGTCAGCCGTTCCTGCCCTAGGACGGCACAGGCGGCACGGATCGCGAGCATCTCGGCATGGGCAGTGGGATCGTTCAACTCGCGGGTGCGATTGCCCGCCCGAGCGACAACACCCTCCGGTCCGACAATGACCGCGCCCACAGGCACCTCGCCCCGCGCGGCGGCGGCGCGGGCCTCGTCCATGGCGAGATGCATGTGGCTGCGGAATTCCATGCCTTTCTCATGCCCGCCTGCGCGCCACATCGCAAGGCCGTTGCAAGCCAACGCGCCCCTGCGTATGGGTGAAGCATGAGCACAGATACCCCCAATGACGCGCCTTCGGGCGACCGGATCGCTAAAGTCCTGTCACGCGCAGGCGTCGCCAGCCGCCGCGAGGCCGAGCGCATGATCGAAGCGGGACGCGTCAGCGTGAACGGCAAGGTCATCACCTCGCCTGCCCTCAATGTCACCGAGAAGGACCGGATTGTTTTGGACGGCAAGCAGATCGGCGAACCCGACCCGCCGCGCCTCTGGCTCTACCACAAGCCGGCGGGCCTTGTGACAACCGAGCGGGACGAGAAGGACCGCGAGACCGTCTTTGACAGCCTGCCCGAAGGTATGCCGCGTGTGATGTCCGTCGGACGGCTTGACCTGAATTCCGAAGGTCTGCTGCTCCTGACCAATGACGGCGAGATCAAGCGCAAGCTGGAACTGCCCAGCACCGGCTGGCTGCGCCGCTACCGCGTGCGGATCAACGGCGCGGTGAGCGAGGACAAACTCGATATCCTGCGCAAGGGGATCGAGGTCGAAGGCATCAAATACCAGCCCATGACCGTCACTTTCGACCGCCAGCAAGGGGCAAACGCCTGGCTGACGGTTGCCCTGCGCGAAGGCAAGAACCGCGAGATCCGCCGCGCGATGCAGGCAATCGGTGTCACCGTCAACCGCCTGATCCGTGTCAGCTACGGCCCGTTCCAGCTGGGCGAGCTGAAGGCAGGCGAGGTCGAGGAACTGCGCCCGCGCGTGGTCCGTGACCAGTTGGGCCTTTCGGACAATCCGACACCACAGCGCAAACGCAAACCCGCAGGCCGCCCTTCAAGGGGGAAAAACCGGGGCGATTAACCCCTTGTTCACATTGCCGATGCGTGCATTCTGGTAACGTCAGTTTTCCGGCGTCTGTTTCCGTCATGGGCTGGCAGAGGAATGGGTCCGGCGCGGAGAATCGTGCGGCCTGATCTCGTAAATGACAGTCGATTGCATATGTAGAAGTGGAACAGGCCACAGGGAACATTGATGATCCGTATTCTGCTTTTTCTTTCTTTTGTGCTGATCATAGCCGTTGCACTGTCGACAATGGCGCGGGCCGAGCGGGAAAGCGCCGAATTCGGACAGGGGAATGAACGTCACATGATTTCACCCAAGTTCAGCCGGATCACCTATATCCTGCTGCTGATCCTGCTTTTCGGTGTCACGTCGGGCATTCTGGGGGCCGCGTAATGGCGCAGCGCTTTGGTGGAAAATTCAGTCCCAACGGGGCGCAGGGTGATGGCGGCAAGTCCGCGCCACGC
This sequence comes from Luminiphilus sp., assembly GCA_964221795.1. GTDB lineage: Bacteria > Pseudomonadota > Alphaproteobacteria > Rhodobacterales > Rhodobacteraceae > Yoonia. The sequence continues at coordinate 1,867 of CAXQAV010000418.1, forward strand.
ATGGCGCGCGGGCGTTCGCCCGGTGCACGCGCATGGCCGCTCTATCTGCCGGGGCTGGTGCTGGTGGTCACATCGCTTGCCGGTGGTCCCGTGACACTTGTCACCGCCCTGATCGGCGGGGCTGTCCTGACACTCGCCGCATGGCTTTTGCAGGAGGGGCTGGAGGCCGAGGCCGCCTATAACGCCCGCAAGATCGCCCGCCGTCCGGCGGTGCCGCGCAAGATGCTGGCCTCTGCCCTGACGGGCATCGGTGTGGCGATTGCCGCCTACACAGGCGAGAATGGTTTCATTGGTTCGATCCTCTACGGGATTGCCGCACTGGGTCTGCATGTGGTCACCTTCGGCATCGACCCGCTGAGCAACAAACGGATGGAGGGCGTTGATACCTTCCAGCAGGACCGCGTCGCCCGCGTCGTGGACGAGGCCGAGGCCTATCTGGGCACCATGAAAGCGCAGATCGAGGGGCTGTCGGACCGCATCCTCACCGCGCGGGTCGAAGATTTTCAAGCCATCGCACGCCGCATGATCCGCACTGTCGAAGAAGACCCCCGCGACCTGAACGGTGCGCGCAAGTTCCTCGGCGTCTACTTGATGGGTGCCCGCGACGCGACGGTCAAATTCGTCCATCTCTACCGCCGTAACCGCAACGCGGATGCCCGCGCCAGCTATGAGGCGCTGCTGGAAGATCTGGAACAGAACTTCGCTGCCCGCACCGAGAAGATGATGCTCGATGACCGCAGCGATATGGACATTGAAATCAACGTATTGCGTGACCGCCTTCAGCGCGAGGGCGTGCACCTGAACAACAAAGGGAACTAAGCCATGTCAGAAAATGTGCGTAAGAAGGCCGAAGCCGCCCTCGCCGAAGTCGAGAAAGTCACCGCAGTCGTGCTGCCCGAACCGAAGGGCGAGTTGATCACGCTCGAAGCAGCGGACGCACCGACCTCGGCAGAAATCCAGAAGCGGATCGCCGAACTGGATATGAGCGACACCAATTCCATCGTGTCCTTCGGCTCTGCCGCACAGGCCGAACTGCAGGAAATCAGCCAGTCCATGCTGGCTGGCGTGCGCAACAAGGACGTGGGCCCTGCAGGCGACAGCCTGCGCAATATCGTGACCACGATCCGTGGTTTCTCGATCTCGGAACTGGACGTGCGCCGCAAGCAAAGCTGGTGGGAGCGCCTGCTTGGCCGCGCCGCACCCATGGCCAAATTCGTCGCCCGTTTCGAAGAGGTACAGGGCCAGATCGACAAAATCACCGACGACCTGCTGCGCCACGAGCATGTGCTGCTGAAGGATATCGAGAGCCTCGATATGCTCTTTGACAAGACCCTTGCCTTCTATGACGAGCTGGGGCTCTACATTGCCGCTGGTGAGGCCAAGATCGCTGACCTTGATGCCAACACGATCCCCGCCAAAGAGGCGGAGGTACAGGCGGCCCCTGAAGATCAGGCCGTCATGAAAGCACAGGAGTTGCGCGATCTGCGCGCCGCCCGCGACGATCTGGAGCGCCGTGTTCATGACCTCAAACTGACCCGTCAGGTCACGATGCAGTCCCTACCGTCGATCCGTCTGGTGCAGGAAAACGACAAGTCGCTGGTCACCAAGATCAATTCGACCCTCGTGAACACCGTGCCGCTCTGGGAAACCCAACTGGCGCAGGCTGTCACGATCCAGCGCTCCGCCGAAGCCGCCGAGGCGGTGCGCGATGCCAACGACCTGACCAACGAGTTGCTGACCGCCAATGCCCAAAACCTGCGCATGGCCAACAAGACCATCCGCGAGGAAATGGAGCGGGGTGTCTTCGACATCAATGCGGTCAAAGAGGCCAACGCCAACCTGATCGCCACGATCAACGAAAGCCTCGAGATCGCGGACGAAGGCAAGCGCAAGCGCGCCGAAGCCGAGGTCGAACTGCAGAAGATGGAAGAAGAGCTGAAAAACACGCTCGCAGCAGCCAAGGCCCGCAAGACGGGTCTGGGCGATACCGTCGGCACGTCGACCGGCGCCTGATGTGAGGCTCTGGGGCGGTCACAGGTCTGCCTTTGCCAGCCTGGCCCTTGTGGCCGGTCTGGCTGGGTGTGACCAGCTGCCTTTAGGGATGGAGGGCAACGCCGGCGTGGCGCCCCCTGCGCCTGCGCCAGCCGTTCCGCCCCCGCACCAGCCCAGCGCAGAAAGTCAGGCACTGGCGACGCGCTACCAGCGCCTGCAGGATGCGCTGCTGACGCAAGGATTGCTCAGGGGTGATGGCGGCGGTCCGGATACACCAGATCGGAAGAGCACACGTCTGAA
>CAXQAV010000419.1:0-8072 GCA_964221795.1 Luminiphilus sp.
GAACTCCCCTCGGAGAACGATCAATATCAAGACCGCGACCGAACCAATGCCGGCGGCTTCGGTGATCCCAGTTATTCCGCCATAAATGGAGCCAAGGACCACAAAGACGATCAGCAGCGGAGCAACCATTCCTTTCCCGTTTTGCCAAGCCGCCCGAGTTCGTTCGCGACCGACGACGAGGGCAAGAAAGGCGAAGAGAGCGATAGAGAGAGCAGCTGATTTGACCATGAAGCCGACTGATATGTAGTTCGTGTCAGCATCAATCTCGCCAAGGGCATTGAAGAAGATTGCGCGCAAGAGCAATATCAGTGATCCAGCACCAACGATCATGGCGATCAGCGCTAGGCAATACATTCGCTTTTCGCTGCCAGACAGGTCATCTTCGGACGGATCCGGCAACGGTGCCAGATGAGGTTGAATCCGTGTACGGATCAATATGTACGCAATATAGCTAAACGCTAGAATGAATCCTGGAACAAACGCCGCTTGAAATAGCGCGTGAATAGATGTGTCGGTGACCAGGCCATAGAAAATCAGAACGATGGACGGCGGGATCATCGTGCCCAGCGATCCGCTGGCACAGATCGTGCCAATAGCGAGGTTCTGATTGTAGCCAAGTCGCAGCATCTGCGGCAGCGCAATCAGTCCCAAAAGCACCACTTCGCCACCGATGATGCCAGACATTGCCGCCATCACAATTGCCATGAGCGCCGTGACCACAGCAACGCCGCCTCGGGTACGATTCAGCCACACGGCAAGAGTCGAGTACATGTCTCGCGCAATGCCGGAGCGTTCCAACAGATTTGCCATGAAAATGAACAAGGGAACCGAGACCAGAACGTAACTTGTCGTGATCCCGTAAATGCGTTGGATCAGGATATTTAATGGGCCGGTGCCAAATTGGCCGAACAGGAGGTCTGGACCGAATTTCATCACCATGACGACAACGGCCAGGAAGCCAGAAGCGAAACCTAGGGGCATGCCGATTGCAAGCAGCAAGAGCATGCCTGCAAGTAACACGAGCGAAATCGTTCCAATATCCATTACTGTGCCCTTCCCTGCCTCAGTTAAAATTTATTCATGCTTGCCGCCGGAAGGGCGGGAATCGTCCATTCCTTGCACGCCGTTTTTTGAATGATCTTCGGCCCAGTCCTCATGATTTGCCGCCTCACCAGTTGGGCGTGCATCGAGATGATCTCTGGCGAGATCTTCAAAAAGGTCTTCGAAATCATCCTCGCCGTAGTGTTTTTCTCTCTGATCCGTGTTCCAGTCGTAAAGCAGGTTGGAAATCGCCTGGAGCGCCAACAGCGCCATCGTGATAAGGATAAGCGGTTTAATGGTAGCCGGTATCGGTGGATTAAACTTCGTACCGAACCGCTCCCAATTGAGGAGTTTCTCGACGGCTTCACTATACCCCCCCCAAATTACAGCACCCGCAAAGATGCATACGCAAAAGGTTGAGAGGATGTCGAAGAATCGCCGCATCCAAAGCGGCGCAAGATCATAGAGAATGAATATTCGGATATGGCTGCGTTGCTGCATCGAGTAAAGACCGGCCGTCAGATATACGGCACCCGCAACCCAGAGCGAGGTTTCATTGACCCAAAGCGTTGGTCGCAGGAACATATATCGCAGCACGACCTCCAGAAAAATGATCGAGACAATGAATGCCGGAAGCCACATCGCAATCCGGCTGATGCCCCAAGTGATTGGATCCAGTGGGCCAGTTTTTTCATGTTCAACCACTATCAAGGCCTCCCAGCTTTGTGCGCGACGTGCGCGACGTCCGACTTTCTCGATGGTCGTTTCTTGGATGCCACCGGCGGTCGCGGCCGCCGGTGGCATCCATATGAAGAACCCGTGTTTCGAGGCTTAGTCCAGCAGACCGATGCGCTGAAGGAAATCCACGTGGCTTTGAACCAGTTCCGCGGCTTCGGGAGATTTGGCACCCCACTCCTGCCATGCCGCCTGCGCAGCATTGCGGAATGAAGCACGATCTTCGGCCGACCAGTCGTAGGCAGTTACGCCCATCTCAGGCAGTTTCCTTTGCGCCTCACCATTCTGGATCAGAGTCGACATCATCACTTCCAGTGCAAGCGACCTTTCAGCCACTTCAATGATCCTCTTGTGCTGGTCGGAGAGCGAATTCCAGACACTCGTGCGACATGCCAAGTGATCCTGCGACATTGAATGGAAGCCCGGATAGGTCGTGTGCTTGGCAACGTCGTAGATGCCGATGCTCAAGTTGGTCGCAAGCGTCGAAGCGTCGGCGCCATCGATAATGCCCGATTCAAGCGCGGTGATGATCTCGGTGAAATCCATAACAACCGGCTTTGCGCCTAGGCTGGCGAAGATGTCCGACTCCATGCCCGGCGGCGAACGGAACTTGAAATTCTCCAGATCGGCGACGCCGGTCAGAGGGCGGGATGAGTTCAGCGATTCCTGACCGCCAACATGGGAACCGACAAATGTCATACCATAGTCCCCGTAGAGCTCGTTGATTGCCTCCTTGCCACCGCCTTGGTAAACCCAGGACAGGAGTTGAATCGGAGTTTCGTAGCCACCCATCGTGTCGGCAACAAATTGGAAAGCAGCATTTTTTCCGACCTGGTAGCCGCCGTTGGTCATGTCGCAATCAAGGATTCCATTCTTAACGGCGTCGAAGGTCTCCGTGGTCGGAACCACTGAGGACGAATAGAACATCTCGATCTGGAGGGTGCCGTCCGACATGGTGGCCACGTCCTCGACGAATTGTTGTATCGCGACACCGTAGGGCGACGATTGCCCCAGATGGTTCTGGATGCGAAGCGTTGTCTGCGCACCCACTGCCGTGGCACCCGAGATCGCAACAGCGAAGCAGGCCAAATTTTTGGTTAAATTTTTAATCATTAGTTTCTCTCCTTTGTTTATTCTTCCATTATTGGCTGAATAGCTTAGCCGACTGGCTCAGCTACTGCAGCGTCGGCGCGACAGATGCGCTCCATTCATCAGATTCACTTTCTCCTTGGACCTGCTGGTCACGATTTGATATAAGCTGTTTGATATAAGCTGTTTGATTTTTGATCAAAAGTCAATGATAATTTTTAGATGGACATGGGAAAGTCCGGCCTGCTATAATATACCTATGAACGATCTCTCAAAAATGCAGCCGCTCACGCGCGAAAATCTCCCAGAAATCGTGTTCGATCGACTTTGCGAGCTAATCCTTGCAGGTGGGCTTGAGCCCGGTCGGTCCGTAACCGTAGCAACTTTGAGCAAAGCCCTCGGTGTGAGCCCTATGCCGATTCGCGAAGCGATGGCGCGGCTGGCCCATATCGGCGCACTCACACGCCAAACGGGTCGCTCAATGGGTGTTCCCACTCTCGAACGAAAGGACTTTGAAGATTTACGGAATGTACGAAACGTAGTTGAGACGGCAGCATTGTCCTGGGCGATCGACAACCGGACACCAAAATTCATTCAATCTTTGGAAGATCGTCTATCAGAGATGGTTCAGGCCGAACAGGCGTCTGATAATCACAGCTTCATACATTGTAATTATCTGTTTCACTTTTCAATATACGAGCAGGCGGATAATCCGGTCTCGCTTGAAATCATTCGACACCTTTGGCTGCGTATCTGTCCCCATTTTCATCTCCTGAACATCCGCGGTCACCTGCAGATCTCGAATGAGATCCACTTCGAATTGCTTTCGGCAATCAAAGAGGGTGACAAGAAAAGAGCACGTGAATTTCTTTCGAACGATATCAACCGCGCCCACCAAAGGATGGTCACCTACCTTTTCCCAGACACGTCCCAATTGCGGGACGCTCGCTCCGAGCAATAAAAGAAAAAAAGTTCCGATTCTAGAATAGCCATCGATACCTTGGTAGCGTCGCCAGATTAGATCGGCGAACCCTCGCACGAGGGTGGACATAACAGGTTCAAAGCAAGCGAACATCGGATCCGGGAACGCCTGGAGTCGCGGCCTATATGACACTGGTCGGCGTTACCTGTGGTTTTCGGTCGAAGTGCGGACCCCAGATAGACGGTTTGCCTGCTCGATAGAACCAGTCCTCGTGCTAAAGGCCGCTGTAACCATCGGTCAGCGGCACTTACCGTGACAAATTGGGAGCCCTGACATGCTCTGCAAGCGTCACTTTATCGCCAAAGCAATTCCAAGCTGCGCAGCTAACAGGTCGGGCCCCGATGGCCGAAGCCCTGACCGGCGCCAGCCGCGCCGCGGTGCAACGCAACCTGAAATGGAAGGAAGACCGCGGCCTGATCCGCGAGGTGACCGGGCAGGGGCGGTTCAGGATGTGACGGGCTTGCCTTGTCACCTTAGCTTTTCTCACCATAGGCGCTGCCCGTACCGCATCACGCGAGGCGCGGCTGCGGATGCCAAAACGCTGACTTGCGAAAAGCAGGCCGGTGACGATTCGGGCCTGGCTGGTTCCGACACTGGGCGGGGAAGTTCACGCGGGCGGCCCCTTGAAACTCATAAGGGCAACACCGCCAAACTCCGCAAAGTACTGATCTTGGGCCAACTCAGACCGGGCCAGCGCCAGCCATTTCGATGACTGCCAAAGGGGGCGGGACCCCGCCCAATTGAATCTTGCCGCATCAGAAAAATCAGTATTGATCTTTGATCAATTATCATTATAGATGTGTGAATGATCTGGAGCTGGGGGCTGAAAATGAAAGCTGCGAGAGACATCGACGTTGCGTGCATGGGCAGGGTTGCCGTCGACTTTTATGGGCAGCAAATCGGGGCCAGCCTGAGCGATACGCGCAGCTTTGCGCGCTATCTTGGCGGGTCAAGCGGCAATACCGCGGTCAGCGCCGCCCGCGCCGGTGCGCGCTCTGCGATGATTGGAACGGTGGGCAATGATCCCCAGGGCGGGTATTTGCTGGACACGCTGACCAAAGAAGGCGTCGACATAACTTGTATGCGCCGTCTGCCGGGGCGACGCACCGCCATGGTCTTTCTGGCGATGCGCGACGCCGAGGCCGACAGTCTGGATTTTTACAGAGAGAACGCGGCGGACAGTGAAATCGGTCTTGAGAATGTTCCGCAGGGCTTCCTCGACCGGGTCGCTTTCCTTTCGGTCAATGGAACGCATATTGCGGATCCCGGCGCCTGGAATGGCGTCGCGCCGGTATTGCATGCGGCGCGGGACGCGGGTTGCCGGCTGGTTCTCGATCTCGATTACCGGCAGGATTTGTGGGCCGGTTATCCGGGCGGGCTGCAAGCCGCAATGGCGCGGCTTCAACAGGCTCTGCCCCTGATGCAAATCGTTGTTGGCAACCAGCTGGAATTCGATCTGTTCGGCGACAATCCAATCCAGGCGATACGGGCGCTGACCGGCGCCGATCTGGTCCTGAAACGCGGTGCGGACGGTGCGGCATGGTATGGATCCGGTCAGGACACCGTCACCCATGACGTTCCCGGCCTGCCGATCGACGTGGTCAATCCGGTGGGCGCCGGCGATGCATTTCTTGGAAACCTGTTGGCCGGGCTGTGCCGGACCGGCTCTGGCCAGGAGGCATTTGAGCGCGCAAACGCCGCGGGCGCGCTGGTGGCAACCCGGCATGGGTGCTCGATCGAAATGCCGTTCCCTTCGGAGCTTGACCGCTTTCTTGAGACCGGAGATGCACGGGATCCGACGCTTGATGAGCTGCACCACGCCCTGTCCAGGCCCGCATTTAACAAGCCGGTTCTGGCGCTGGCCTGCGATCACCGCGAGCCGTTCAAGGTGCTCTCAAAGAAATTCGACCGCAACGCCGCGGATGTCCGCAAGTTCAAGGCGCTGGTTCACCAGGCCATGCGTGCCACCGCCAGTGGGCTGACCGATGCGCGGCCCGGAATGCTGATGGACAATCTGTTCGGGGCCGATGTTCTGCTAAAGCTCAGCCAGGATGCGATCTGGACCGGACGGCCGATCGAAGTCACCGGAAGCCGCCCGATCGGGTTCGAAGCCGATCCGGGGCTGGCTGCCGATATCGCCAGCTGGCAACCGGGCCAGGTTGCCAAGGTGCTGGTCTGGTCGCATCCCGATGACGATGCGGCCCTGACTGAAACGCAGAACCGGCAGTTGCAACGTTTGCAGGCGGATTGCCGTGCCGCCGGTATCGAGTGGATGCTGGAACTGGTTCCTCCGCTGGACATGGACCGCAGCGACGAAACCCTGCGGCGCGGCGTTGTCCAGGCCTATGAGAACGGTCTGCGCCCCGACTGGTGGAAACTGCCGGGGCTGGCGAGCCGGGACGGCTGGGGTGCCCTGGCCACGGCCATCGAACAGGCCGATCCGTATTGCCGCGGCGTGATCGTGCTGGGGCTGAACGAGGAAATCCCGAAACTGGCCGATACGCTGGCCCTGGCCGGGCAGGCCCCGATTTGCAAGGGCTTTGCGGTGGGGCGCAGCATCTTTGGGAATGCCGCCGAAGCATGGTTTGCAGGACAGATTGGCGATGCGGACGCCATCGAAGACATGGCTGCGCGCTATCGGCAGTGCTGCGATGCGTATCTGAGCGGGCGGGAGGCTGCATAATGCTAGGTGTAACCAAGAAAAGCGCCGCGGCCAAAGATGTCAGCCTGACGGAATGGCCCGAGCCCGAAATCGGGGCTGGACAGGTTCTGGTCGCTGTCAAGGCGGCGGGTATTTGCGGCACCGACCTGCATATCTACCGCAACGAATATGCGTCGAACCCGCCCGTCATTCTTGGACATGAGGTTTGCGGTGTGGTCGAGAAAATCGGGGCCAGCGTCGATCCGTCCTGGCGTGGCCAGCGGATCGTGGCAGAGACCTTTTTCTCAACCTGCGGCCAGTGCAGATACTGCCGCACCGGCCGTCCCAATCTTTGCGCCGAGCGCCGCTCGATCGGAAGTCATGTGAACGGGGCGATGACGGAAAGGCTGACCCTGCCAGTTCAGAATCTGCACCGGGCCCCGGCCGCGCTGTCCGATGCCGCGGCCAGCATGGCCGAGCCGGTTGCCTGCGTGACCAATTCGCTGTTCGACGATTATTCGTGGATCGAAGCCGGGGACCGCGTGCTTGTCATCGGTCCGGGTGCGATCGGCCTGATCGCGGCGCAGGTCGCTACCGCGCTTGGCGCCTGCGTGACAGTGCGCGGAACAGCAAAAGACGGGCAACGGCTGGAGCTTGCCGCGCGTCTGGGTTTCGAGACCGAAATCGCATCTGACGGTACAAAGGGCACTGATTTTGACGTGGCCGTGGAATGCGCCGGCAACGGCTTAGCCTATGCGGATGCGCTTCATGCCACGCGCAAGGCGGGCCGGGTGATTCAGATGGGGCTGTCGGGTAAGACCGCCGATCTGCCTGTCGATCTGGTTTGTTACAAGGAACTGCAGCTCCGGTCGGGCTTTGCCTCGACCCCCCGTTCGTGGCGGCGGGCGATGCAGTTGTTGAATGATCAACGCCTTCACCTGGAGCCGTTGGTTTCCGATATCATCCCGCTGAAGGATTGGCGCACGGGCTTCGATCGCTCGTTTGCGGCCGATGGGACAAAATTTGTCCTGTCGCCTGAGGCTGGGGTCACTGCATAAAAGTGACATTATCGTCCGGTTCGATCGAACGAACCGGGAACTTATGCGGCATCGCGAAGATCATTTTTCCAAAGTGGCCTGAGGCGATCCGGGCTGAGTGATGGGTTCATGTTCCATAGGTAGTCGCCAGTCAATCCGACATGGTTTGAACGACAGTTATTTTCAGCCCAGCCCCGATGGGGACTGAGCTAGTTCTTCCTAGGCCACCCTACCCCAACCGTTTCCTTTCCACATACACCCTCAACCAAGCCCAATAGTGCGCCTGATTGCGGAAGCCTTGGGCCTGCGCTGCTAGGTCCTTGGCGTGGTCGGTTGGAATACCACCCTCGTGGATATCATTGCCGGATGTTCGAGATAACGGTTTAGACGACTCAAACTTACAAATCGTTTTACAGAGCAAACCGATTTAACTCGAGAAAAAGAGTTCCGTTTTGTCTTCTTTTGCGTTCCGCTTTCGCCGATAAAAACTTTAAATCATTGTTTTAAAACGATAATTACCCAACACGTGGTACCCGCGGCCAGAACA